>JBKECD010000152.1:0-21002 GCA_047974225.1 Mangrovibacterium sp. | reverse complement strand
GTGTGTGGCGAAAAACGAGCAATCAGGTTCACCAAATCAACAGCAATGGTGGCAAAAAGGAGCATCATCACCAGCGCAATAGCGATTCCACTGAGTTGATAGGCTGTTCGTCCGAAAGGGTTGGCAGTGGGTGAAGCGGCATAAAACATCATGCAAATCACGATGCACGCCATGATTCCCCCGATGGAAATCACCCACACTCGCCGAGGGATTGCGGGAAAACTTGTTCCCATTCGCTGACCGATATACCACGCCACAAGGGCAGTTAGTGCCAAGAAGATGGCTGAAAAAGATAGTATTGCTTTCATTTTTTTGTTGAATTAAGGGGACTTCTAAAAATTAGCTGTTAGGTCATTTTGATTTTATGAGAGATAGATTTTGGGCTAATTTCACAGAAGCATAGCGAGCTATGGTTTAAGAAATTAGTGCAAAAGATGCTCTAAGAAAACAAAATGAACAACAGCTGTACTTAGCAGTTTCCCCAATTTAAAACTAATTTTTAGAAGTCCCCTTTATTTGATGCTGCAAAACTAGATATTACTTTCGTGCGGTCAAAGCATGGAGTGCGCTCTAGGCTTAGTTATTTATCTTTAAATCGCAATGAATAGATGTTAATAGGAGAACTATCAAAACAAACAGGTTTGAGCATCGACACGCTTCGATACTATGAAAAACAAGGTTTAATCGAGGGGGAAACCGATGAGCGAGTGCAGTCGAACAACTATAAAGATTATGGAGAAGAAGCCCTAGAGCGGATTTGCATCATCAAAGATGCCAAAGAGTCGGGCTTTACGCTCAAAGAGATTAAGAAGATGATGGACTTGTGGTATTCCAATGCTCCCTTTTCCGAAGAAATGCGCCTTTTGGTGGTTGATAAAATCAAAGAGGTGAACACCAAAATCACCCAACTCAATCAGATGCACATGCGCCTAGGCGACTTGCTCGATTGTTTTGACCGGGGGGAATGTGCACCAAGCTAAAACAATTCTTTCGGATTGATATTCAGAAAATCCTCATGGGGAATGCCACCTGTGCCAACGAGTAATATCTTTTCGGGTTGAAACCTTTTGGCAAAAACACCCATGCCAGCATTTTCAACTTTCGCTCCACTTTTCACTTCTAGTCCGATGACTTTACTGCCTTTTTGCAGAACAAAATCCACTTCATGATTTCCTTCTCGCCAATAATAAAGTTTATATCTTTCGGGAATGCTGTGGTTGATCAGATGTGCGCCAATGGCAGACTCCACCAATCGTCCCCAAAGTTTTGAATCGACAATGACTCGCTCAAACGTTTCTTCGCTTTGAGCAGAGATGAGCGCATTGTTATAGACTTGATATTTCGGACTTGAATTGCGCTTGCGGATAATATCGCCAGCATACTTATCAAGCCCTCCGAGCAATCCGCAGTCGGAAAGCAAAACCAAATAGCTTGTGAGGGTCGTAGTATTACCAGCATCAAGCAGCTGCCCCAGCACTTTGGTGTAGGAAAGAATCTGCCCCGAATAAAGACAGCCCAATTCAAACAAACGCTTCAACAATATGGGTTTATCCACTCGTGTCAGCATCAGAATATCCTTAGAAATACTCGTCTCAATCAGCGCATCTTTAACATAGCTTTTCCACCGCTCTTCGTCATTGATGAGCGATGCCGAACCCGGATAACCTCCGAAGTAGATGTATTGCTGAATGTTCCACCCAAATGCTTCGTGCATTTCAGCAAACGACCAATGCCCCAGATGCAAAGTTTCAAATCGTCCGGCAAGCGATTCGGTCAGCCCTTTTTGAATCAACAATCGTGATGAACCCAATAGGATGACCTTGATATTTGTTTTTTCTCGCGTGTCTTTATCCCATTGTTGTTTGACTACCTCACTCCAGTTATCAATTTTCTGAACCTCATCAATCACAAGTAGAAACTCAGAGGACTGTTTGGTTTTCATCTGCATTCGAGCCGTTTCCCACACTTGCGCAATCCACGTGGGGTGAGTTGATGCGATGGCATCGGCCGATTCAAACAGATAAGGTATTGAAAGCTGCTCTGTCAGTTGGGTAACCATCGTTGTTTTTCCCACTTGGCGAGGACCTAAAATTACTTGAATGAATTTTCGCTCTTCATTAACTCGCTTTGTAATCTGTTTTATATAAGGTCGTTCGTACATATCTTCTGAATTTACTCAATGCACTGCGTGTAATTACTCAATGCACTGAGCAAATTTACTCAATGTGTGGAGAAAAACAAGTGAGAATGCCGTTTTTCGTGCCATATTCCTACTTCCAAGCTAATCTCTGGCATTGAGCGTCGAGTTGAAAGAGGAGTTTAGAAATATGTTTACCTCAAAAACAACTAATGATTTACCTCAAAAACACGTAACGATTCACCTCAAAAACAACTAATGATTTACCTCAAAAACACGTAACGGCTATTGCTATTCAGAAAAAAAGACGTACATTTGTCGTAGAATAAATAAAAAACAATCGACATGAGAGGAGGAAAATATCTAAACAGAATGGCTGATGCTCAGCTACTTTTGCGACTAGAAGCTTTCGGTGCAGTTCAAATTATGGGTCCGAAGTGGTGTGGAAAAACAACCACTGCCGAAAAGCACGCAAAAAGTATGGTCAAGATGCAAAATCCTGACACCCGAGATAGCCTTCTTTCAACAGCGCAAACCAAGCCTTCACTCTTGCTCAAAGGTGCAACCCCTCGACTGATTGATGAATGGCAAGTAGCCCCTGTGCTGTGGGATGCTGTGCGCCATGCAGTCGATGAGCGTCGCCAAAGAGGACAATTTATTCTCACTGGCTCAACTGTTATCGACGACCAAGAAATCATGCACACCGGAACCGGACGAATATCCAAGATGGCAATGTATCCGATGAGCCTCTATGAGTCAGAAGAATCCAACGGTGAAATCTCACTGCGCGAACTCTTTGATAATTCCGAATTAGATATTGATGGCATTAGCTCATCGCTGACCATCGAGAAGCTTATTTTTGCGGCTTGTCGTGGTGGTTGGCCGGCTTCGCTCGACATTGCTTCGCCCAAAGCTCAGCTGCTGGTTGCGAAAGATTATGTGGAGATTATCTGTCAAGAAGACATTTCAAAGGTCGATAACGTGCAGCGCAATCCTGCTTTGGCACGGCTCATTTTGCGTTCCTATGCTCGCAATCTCTGCACCCTCGCCACCAAGAAAAGTATGCTGACTGATGTGTCGGCAGAGATGGAGGGCACTTCTATTTCCACCTTCAATAGCTATGTGGAAGCACTCGAAAAACTCTTTGTGGTGGAGGATATTGACGCGTGGTCGCCTGCCATTCGCTCGGCTACAGTCATTCGAAGCGGCAAGAAACGTTATGTGGTTGACCCCTCGATTGCGGTGGCTGCCTTAGGTGCTTCGCCCGAAAGTCTGGAACTAGATTTGAAAACATTCGGTTTCATCTATGAGTCGATGTGTATGCGCGACCTCAAAGCCTATTCGCAAGCACTAGGCGGCAAGCTTTCGTATTATCACGACCGCTATGGATTGGAAGCCGATGCGGTGCTTCACCTCGATGATGGTCGATATGCACTCATCGAATGCAAGCTCGGCAGTCGAGACATTGAAGAGGGCGCAAAGCACCTGCTGGAGCTCAAACGCCTAGTGGAAGAGAAGAACCAAAGTGAAAAGCAAATCCGATTGCGCACTCCCGACCTGCTGATCGTCCTCACCGGTGGCGAAATGGCATACACCCGCGAAGATGGCGTGAAGATTATTCCGTTGGGGTGTTTGAGGGATTGAAAGGAAAGCTTCTTTCTGCCAAATGAGGTAATGAATTTTAGCCAAATGAGGTAATTCTTGAAATGTCAGTAGTTCCTATCGGCTGTTTGAAGGACTAACACATTTAAAAACATTATGCATAAATTTACAGCAAAAATAGAAATCATCGGTGTCAATCCCTTTATCTTTGTGCCCGAGGATATTCTTCAAGCCATTTTCAGACAAGCAAACAAAGACAAAGGGAGCATTCCAATCAGAGGGACAATCAACCAGCAGGCATATCGACAAACTTTGGTGAGATTTAGCGGTGCGTGGCGACTATATATCAATACGAGTATGCTGAAAGACTCACCTAAGCGAATCGGCGAATTGCTAGAGATGACCATTGATTTCGATCCCGAAAGTCGGAAGCTAGAGATACCCGAAAAGTTCGCCCAAGCACTAGCTGAAAACCCAGAAGCTCAGAAAGTCTTCCATCAATTATCAGCATCTCGACAGCTAGAGATTGTGCGCTATCTGGTGAAGCTCAAAAGCGAATCGGCAAGAGAGCGGAACACCCATCTAGCCATCAACTTCCTGCTGGGAAAAGAACGCTTTGTGGGAAGAGAGAAGCCGTAGGGGGGTGGGGTTTGAATGCTACAGCGTCCAGCACATTCGCTTGAGGAAAAATAAACAATCGCATAAATGATAATTTACCAAACTAACTCGATACTTTTACTTGACCATTCATAAGCATGGGGAGTAACCAGTCTCGGAGAGAGGAAAGGTCACTAGATTGCTGTTCCAAGATTTCTTGGCGTTTAAAAATCTTCAAGGCATTTTTCGTGTAAAGTGATATTAATTCTGGACTTGGAAAATAAGTAATAATCGACTTCAAGGTAGAAGCTGATATTTCTTTAAACGTTGAACCAGTTGCATTATTTTCTATTGTAGGGATTAAATTTTTTATCATATAATAAACAAATTCTGTGCTAAACAAATCGGACACGACAAATGACTTAAAACCTTGATTCGTTGTTACACTTTCTCGTGCAATGGCTAAATATCCAATTGGAGCACGTGAACTTAGGAGTATTGTTCCTTTGGGCATAATAGTTAAAGATGCAGCCTTTATGCCGAAATCACTTACGTCAATTTCACCATGAGAAATAAACTTATTTCCTACATTTAAAGAAAGATCTTTAGGCGTAATCCATGCAACCCCTTTGTTGGAAAAATAATCTGTTATTCCTTTAGATGGAGTACTTCCTCCAATAATATCTCCCACATCCGATAACTTTCCACTTTCCCACCCCTCAGGAATCTCTTTTTTCAGTTTCTCATTCCACACCATTTTTCCTCCACTTGATTTATAAGGCTTTCCATCTTCATTTGGGAACTCAAATTGCACAAACCAATAGTCGTAAATTGTCTTAGCCATCTGCTCTAAATTATAACTTATGATTCTTTCCATCCACTAAAATGCCGCATTTAATAGTTTGTTGCTAAATACAGGTAAATCGCTTTAAAACTTTCTCCCTTTACAGAAGCAAATAAATAGTGGTAAATGCTTCGCCGTAGGCGATTAATCTTAATAGCATAACGATATTCACACCCTTGTTCCCCGTAGGGGATTAATCTTGCAAATCATTAAGATTGAAGCCCCATGGGCTAGGCAAGGTTGCTGTGTCTTTTGACTATTAAGATATAAGCCCTCTAGGCTACCTACCCACTACAAACAACATAGAGCCATCTGATAGGTTTTACCATCGGAAGCAGTTGTTGCATTTTTTGCAACAACTGACAGGGGCAGGTAAATCGCCTTTAAACATCAATTGCCACGGTGCTTTAGCCCGTGGATTTTAAAAGGCAACTTTTGGGGCTTTAGCCCTTCATTGATCTTTTAGTTGATGGCTAAAGCCAAGGAGTAACACACAAAAAACCCCGAGCTGAAGCTCGGGGCAATTGGATTACATACGCAATTTTAAAGGCGATTTACCTGATTCGGATGTTAATTATGAATTGCTTCGCCACAAATCACCCTTAGGTCAATTCATAACTCATAACTCACAACTCATAACTCAAAAGCTTATCCCCCGAAATCGTCGAAACGAATATTTTCGTCGGGCACGCCATAGTCGTGGCACATTTGAACCACGGCTTTGTTCATCATTGGAGGTCCACAGAAGTAGAACTCGATATCTTCGGGCGCATCGTGCTTGTCGAGGTATTCTTTCATCACCGCTTGGTGGACGAAGCCTACGAAGCCGTCGCCTTCTTCATCGTTGATGTCTTTTTTCACTTTCCAATTGTCTTCGGGAAGTGGTTCGGAAAGAACGATGTGGAATTTGAAGTTCGGGAAGCGTTTCTCTAGCTCACGGAAATAGTGCACATAGAACAACTCGCGTTTTGAGCGACCGCCATACCAATAAGTTACCTTGCGACCTGTTTCCATGGTGCGGAACAATTGGTAGAGGTGCGAGCGCATCGGAGCCATACCGGCACCACCACCCACGTAAATCATTTCTGCATCAGAATCGTTGATGAAGAACTCTCCATAAGGACCCGAAATGGTAACGGTGTCGCCCGGTTTGCGTGAGAAGATGTAGGACGAAGCCACACCTGGATTCACATCAGCCCAACCGCCTTTCACTCGGTCGAACGGAGGAGTTGCCACACGCACGTTGAGCATGATTTCACGTCCTTCAGCAGGATATGAAGCCATAGAATAAGCACGGTCGGCTTGCTCGGTGTTTTTCATTTTCAAATCCCAAAGCTTGAATTTGTCCCACTCTTGTTTGAATTTCATGGGGTCTTCTGGGTGGTCGGTTGGGTGAGCGGTGATGTCGATATCGGCATAGTTCACCTCACACTCAGGGATTTCAATCTGAATGTATCCACCAGCTTTGTAGTCCATATCCTCGGGGATTTCCACCACAAATTCTTTGATGAAAGAAGCCACGTTGTAGTTGCGCACCACTTTAGCTTCCCATTTTTTGATGCCGAAGATTTCTTCAGGGATTTTCACTTGCAAATCTTCTTTCACTTTCACTTGGCAACCCAATCGCCAGTGGTCGTTTTGCTCTTTGCGAGAGAAGAAACCTGTTTCAGTAGGGAGGATTGAGCCACCGCCTTCCACTACTTGGCAGCGACACATACCGCAAGTACCACCACCACCGCAAGCCGATGGCAAGAAGATACCGTTGTTTCCCATTGTTGATAGAAGTGTTGCGCCTGATTCGGTTTCCACTTCTTTTTCGCCATTGATAGTTACCTTAATTGAGCCGCTTGGAGTCAGTTTTGCTTTCACAAAAAGCAGGATTGACACCAAAAGGATAATCACGATTACGCAAATCACCACACTCATTAAGACGATTGTCGATGACGGAGTCGGAGCTGCCGCAGCAGCTAATATTGTCATTAAATTCATCATCATATTAAAGTTTTATACCCATGAATCCCATAAATGCCATACCCATCAATCCTGTGATGATGAAGGTAATTCCTAGTCCACGAAGTGGCGCAGGCACATTGGAGTATTTGATTTTCTCGCGAATGGCAGCAATACCCACGATAGCCAAGAACCAGCCAAGACCAGAACCCAGACCATAAACTGTGGCTTCGCCGATGTTGGCGAATGATTTTTGCTGCATGAAGAGTGAACCACCCAAGATGGCACAGTTCACCGCAATCAATGGCAAGAAGATACCCAATTGCGCATAAAGCTCAGGCGAGAATTTTTCTACAATCATTTCCACCAATTGCACCATCGAGGCAATCACAGCGATGAAAAGAATGTAGCTCAAGAAGCTCAAATCTACATCGGCAAACTTAGGGTCGAGCCAAACGAGTGCGCCCTCACGCAAGATGTAGGTTTCAAAAAGGTAGTTCACCGGAAGAGTGATGGCAAGCACGAAGATGACGGCAGCCCCTAGTCCGGTAGCAGTTTTCACTGACTTTGATACGGCTAAGTAAGAACACATACCCAAGAAGTATGCGAACACCATATTGTCAATGAAAATCGACTTGATAAATATGTTCAAATAATTTTCCATTTTGTTCGTCTATTGTGTTCTTAATTATTTCTCAACAAGAGATTTATTTCTACTTCTGTGCACCCAGATGATAGCTCCCACAGTAATCAATGCCATTGGAGGCAAAATCATCATACCATTATTAGAGTATCCAGCAGCATACCAGCTATCAGGGATTACTTGGAATCCGAACAAAGTGCCCGAACCGAGCAATTCGCGGAAGAACGCCACAATCACCAAGATGAAACCATAGCCCAAGCCATTGCCCACACCATCGAGGAGAGCTGGCCAAGGTTTGTTGCCTAGGGCGAAAGCTTCCAAACGACCCATGATGATACAGTTGGTGATAATCAATCCGATGAAGACCGAAAGTTGCTTGCTCACATCATAGACGAAAGCTTTCAGCACTTGGTCGACCAAGATTACGAGAGCCGCCACCACCACCAATTGCACGATGATGCGGATACGGTTAGGAATGGTGTTGCGCAAGAGTGAAATAATCACGTTGGCAAAGGCACACACCACTGTTACAGAAATTGCCATTACGATGGCAGGCTTTAATTGTGCAGTAACCGCCAGAGCCGAACAAATACCGAGCACTTGAACAGTAATCGGGTTGTTTTGGTCGAATGGCGCACTCAATAAGCCCATATTCTTTTTTGAAAATAATGATTCTTTATTGCTCATTTTTCTAAATTTATCTGGTTAATGCTTATTGTTTTGTTTTTAAGAATGCTTCATAGGCTTCCAAGTCTTGCTTAATCATGGTTTCCAATCCTTTGGAAGTGATTGTGCCACCCGAGATAGCGTCCACGCTGTGTGCAGCAGGATAGTTCTCATTTGATTTAGCCACCATGATGGAATAAAGCAGATTGTTGTCGAAAATCGTTTTGCCTTTGAATTGCTCTTGAAATGCAGGCGTAGCGATTTCAGCTCCTAGTCCGGGAGTTTCGCCGGCGTGGTCGAAGTTTGCACCATAAATCGTGTTGGCATCGGCATTCAAGGAAACATATCCCCAAATCGGACCCCACAATCCTGCGCCATACATCGGCAAGATGTATTTCGTTTCGCCATTGATTTGGCATTCGAAGACAGGAAGCAGACGGTCGGCAGCCGCTTTTTTGTATTCCGCAGCCACAGCCACAGTGAAAGCTTCGCCAGCCACTTGTTCTCCTTTGGCGTTCACCACATAAGAGTTAGTTACCGTCTTATTATAAGTATCTTCGGCAGTTGCCGCATCGGCAGCCACATTCACCGAAGCCAAGATGTTTTGCATCTTTTCAATCTTCACATTCTGTTGTTGCGCTTTCTTCAGATTGGTAGCCGCAAACGACAGAATGGCAGCCACAACGATAACCATCACTGCGGCATAGATAAACGTATATGAATTACTATTTCTATCCATTTCTATTAGTCTTTGATGATTAAACGTTGGCTTTAGCTCGCTTCAATCGGCGGTTGATATTGCCTTCCACCACATAGTGGTCGATGAGCGGAGCGAAAGTGTTCATTAATAAAATTGCAAGCATCATGCCTTCAGGATATGCAGGGTTCACCACGCGGATAAGCACTGCTAGCAATCCGATAAGGAAGCCATAAATCCACTTGCCACAGTTGGTTTGTGCAGCAGTAACAGGGTCGGTTGCCATGAAGACCGCACCGAAAGCGAAACCACCAATCACCAAATGGTCATACCAAGGCAATTGCATATAAACGTTGTCGCCAGCGAAGATATTCAGCGTGATACCCATCACCGCAGCACCAATCACAGTCGATAGCATGATTCTCCAGCTGCCGATGCCTGTAATTAATAGTATAGCTGCACCGATGAGGATAGCTAAAGTTGAAGTTTCACCAATCGAACCGGGGATAAATCCGAGGAATGCGTTGCACGTGTCGAAACCAGCAGGGTCGAGTTTGCCCGCAGCACCAAGAGCCATCGGAGTGGCACCGGTGAAACCATCAACGGCAGTTACGCCCTCAGGCAATTTGGCAATCCACACCGAGTCGCCCGACATTTGACTAGGGTAGGCGAAGAACAAGAACGCACGTGCCACCAAGGCAGGGTTCCAAATGTTCATCCCTGTTCCACCGAAAACTTCCTTACAGAACACCACCGAGAAGGCTACTGCCACGGCAATCATCCAAAGGGGAGTGTTCACCGGCATAATCAATGGAATGAGCATACCCGAAACGAGGTATCCCTCTTCCACTTCGTGTCCTTTGATTTGAGCGAATGTGAACTCGATACCCAGACCGACCACATAAGCCACGATAATCATCGGAAGTACTTTCAGTGCACCATATCCGAGCATCGACCAAAAACCTGTTGAAGCCAACAGACCTTGTGCGCCGTAATATTGGTATCCCACATTATACATTCCGAAGAATAGGGCAGGCATCAATGCCATCACCACGATAGCCATCGTCCGTTTGAGGTCGATAAAATCGCGAACGTGTGTTCCTGATTTAGAAGTATTCTTCTGAACAAAGAACAGCGTGAAAAGCGCATCATGTGTAGAGTGTAGCCAGTGATACTTGCCACCTTTCTCCACATTAGGCTTCGTTTTTTCGAAAAAATTCTTTATTGCTTTCATTTACTTTTTATTTTTAATTGCATTAAGCTGTAAGCCCTAAGCTTAGGCAGCTCTCCCAGTGCGGCTAAAGCCTAAAGCTTATAGCCTAACGCACAACGCTATCCTAATTCTTGAATCATCGTGGCGATACCTTTGCTGATGATGTCTTGCACATTGATTTTCGATGTACAAGCGTATTCGCAAAGTGCCAAGTCTTCTTCAATCACTTCGTATAGTCCGAGTTGTTCCATCTTGTCGAGGTCGCCAGCCAAAATAGCTTTGAGCAGATAGACAGGCAGAATGTCCATCGGAAGGAATTTCTCATACTGACCCGTAACCACGAAAGCGCGTTTGCCCCCATGTGTATTGGCGTTGAGAGTATATTCTTTCTTAGGCATCAATTTCTCAATGAAAGTGCTTGAAGCCGAATATTTGCCACAGCCGGGAGCAGCCCAGCCCATGAACTCATATTCATCGCCTTCAGGAATCACACAGATTGATTGGTCGAAATAACCAAGATAGTCTTCTGCAGAAACTTTTGTTCCCGTAAGAATTGTTCCGCTGATGATGCGCTCGTTGCTTGCTTTTTTGGTTTTGCCATCCACAAGTGAAGCGATGCTTGCGCCATGCACGGTGCGGTAGTATTTTGGAGCTGAAACTTCAGAACCAGCCAATGCCACCACTTTGCTCATGTCGAGCTCGCCTGTGGCAAGCAATCTACCGATGTAAACGAGAGCTTGCACTGAAAGCGTCCACACTTTTTCGCCTTTGTTGATGGGCGAAACATGGTGAATCTGCACGCCTACGTTGCCCGCAGGGTGAGGTCCGTCGAAGGTGTTCAACTCCGCATTTTTCAATCCTGCAAAAATGCTTGATGTTTTGCCGGGCAAGCCGAAATGAACTTTACCCTCAGTGAGCGTCGCCACCGCATCAATAGCGGTTTGAATGTGCGCCAACTCCTCACGGAAGATAAATTCATAGTCCGCACCGATTGGGTTGGAGTCGAATCCCGAAATGAAGATGTGCTTAGGCATGTCGCTTGGGTTGGCGATGCAACCATAAGGGCGTTGCTTCACGAAAGTCCAAAGACCTGATTTCAGCAAAAGCTCAATCACTTGTTCGCGATTAAGCTTGCTTGGTTTCTCGAAAGAAACTTTTTCATTCTTACCATCAGTTTCAACCACCACCGCCAAAACTTTACGACGCTCGCCACGCACGATTTCTTTAACCGTGCCACTCACAGGCGATGTGAATAAAATTTCAGGATGGTATTTGTAGAAAAATAGGACATCACCAGCTTTCACCGCTGCTTCGGCTTTCACACAAAGTTTGGGGGTCAATCCGGCAAAGTCTGTTGGCTTCAATGCAACGGTTTTAGATTCGGCTGCTGGCGCTACGCCTGTGGCGGCTGCACCTGCTATGTTGATATCCTATCCGCGCTTCAATTTGTACTGCTTAGACATTGTAATCCTTGATTATATTAGTATAAAAATAATTGGCAGCAAAAGTAATGATTATCAGAAACTTTTGCAAAGCTATTTTGCGATTTGAAAACATTGGGCGATAATATTTTTTCTTTGTTGAAGTTTCTCAAAACTTTACTACTTTTACCAACTCCAAAAAAGACTAATTATGAGTGCCTTATATTACGCTAAAGCCCAGATGAAATGCCTGATTGCTTTCGCTTTCTGCATTATGTTATCATTAAATGCTCCTGCAAGCGATGAAGTCAAAAGCTTCGACAATCATATTTTCAAGACCGGCATTAAGTCGGTGCAGCTTTATCAAGCTGAAGACCCGCTCACACTGCCCATCATTCAGCTGAATACTGATGAATATCTCACACTCAAATTCGATGAACTGAACGCCGAGCAAGCTGATTATTACTACACCGTGCTGCATTGCGATGCCGATTGGAATGAGTCTTACCTCATGCAAAGCGAATATCTCGATGGCTTTTTCGACAATCCGCTCAATGATTTTGCGCTCAGCTTCAACACTCGTGTGGAATATACGAATTATGCTTTGGAGTTGCCCAATGAGAACATGCGCTTTCGCTATTCGGGGAACTATATTTTGCTTGTCTATGAGGACAACGACCGTGAAAAGCTCGTGTTTACTCGTCGGTTTTATGTCTATGAGCCGAAGACGCAAATCTATGGGCGATTGAAGCCTGCCACTTTCGATGCCTATCAAGGCGATAATCAGGAGCTCGATTTCAGGGTGGACTTTTCTGGCTTTCAGCTCAACGACCCCAACCAAGAAGCGAAGGTGGTGATTCAGAAAAACCGCCGCTGGGATTCTGCTGTGCGTGGCTTGAAGCCTCGTCATTTTCAAGATAAGGTGCTCGACTATAATTATGATGAGGAGAATGTCTTCCCCGGGGGCAATGAGTTTCGCTATTTCGACCTCCGCTCATGGCGATACACTGGCGAGGGTGTGGCGGCTCTGCATGAGCTGAACGGTTTTCAACACATCACCCTCAACAGAGATGAGCTTCGCTCGAATAAGAAGTATTTCTATTATGGCGAAATGAACGGACAGTTCAGAGTGGAAAGTCAAGACCGTGAAATTCAAGACCCCGACACGGAGTGCGACTATGGTTTTGTGCATTTCACCCTCCAAATGCCGAAACCGCTCGTGGGCGGAAAGGTCTGTGTCTTTGGGGCGTTCACCAATCAGGAGCTGAGCGACCATTATGCCATGACTTGGAATTTCGACACGCGCCAATATGAACTCTCCCTGCTTTTGAAACAGGGATACTATAATTATCAGTACGTCTATGTGGCTGATGGCGAAACCCAAGCCGATGAAACTGTGATTGAAGGCACGTTTTATGAAGCCGAAAACGATTATCAGGTGTTTGTCTATTATCGCAAACTCAATTCAGGAAGATACGACCGACTGGTGGGGGTTCGTGAGTTTGATAGTATTCAGAATCGGAATGTGGAGTAGGATGGTAAATTGAGTGCACAAGGGGGGGCACTCCCTAAACTCCTACACGGCTTAATGAACATACCCAACACTCCCGCTAAAAAGATAAAAATCCAGCTCATCATGTGTGCATGATGGGTTGAAAAAAATAGCTCTATGCTGTTTGTAGTGGGTAGATTAGTACACAAAATTTCCTTCTTAAAAAATTGGAGTAAAAATTCAGAAGAAAAGATTTATCGCCAATGGCGATGCGTTTTTTCCGCTCGGAAAAAGTCTGTCGTCATTGGCGACCATTCATTTCTACGCAGAAAAAGTCTGTCGTCATTGGCGACCATTCATTTCTGCACGGAAAAAGCCTATCGTCAATGGCGACAGACTTTTTCCATGCAGAAAAAACCCATCGCTGACAGCGACAAGCCTTTTCTGCTCAAAGAAAACACCAAAATTAATCGCTGATGTGGAATCTATGCAGAAAACGACCCACTATATTCGACATAGAGCCAAAAAAATAAATCCAGCTCATCTTCTAAGGGAAATGGATTGAAAAAGTATTCCCTCCCCGCAAAAAAAAAGTCCAACAACAGCAAATAAGCTATTGTTGGACAGTAGGTCTTTCGGTCGAGCTGTTCTAATTTAGGCTCATTGTCAAAGTTTCGCCAGCTTTCAAGTGGCAAAGCAATTCGCCCTTGTCGTTTTTCTCTAGGGCTCGATTTGATTTAGCTTCGAGCTTTCCAAATGGGTTTTTCAACCTCAGCGGTTGATCAACCGTTGCCGTGATTTCTACTCGGATTGTTTTTCCTTCTTTTCTTTCGGCACTCACCACGAAACCACCTTCCGCACGCCAGTCAGTGAAAGATGCGTCAGCCCATTTTTTTGGAGTGGCAGGAAACACGCTGATGCATCCGCCCCAGCTTTGCAATAGCATTTCGTGGATGGCTTGGGCGGCTGCGAAATTACCTTCGAGTGTGAAAGCACGCATTCTTAGACAGCTTAGCTCTCGACCGTATTGAGGTCCGTTTTGGTGAAACCCATTGCGAGAGGTGCAAATCATGTAGTCATGCAGATATTCCAAGGCTGAATCGGCTTGCCCCGCACGAGCTTTCATGCAGGCAATCCAAGAGAAGCTATATCCCACCCATGCTTTAGTGCCGAAATCGTCGATTTGCTTCAAAGAAGCTTCGATAATTCTTTTTTCTTCATCCGTTCCATCGGTGTTGAGAATGCCGAGAGGGTGAATGGCTAGTAGGTGAGAAAAATGGCGATGAGATGATTTTAGCGACTCGCCAGGAGCGATTTGTAGGGCGCCATTTTCATCCACGGCGAGCTCATCGGTTTGTGCTAGGAGCTTGTTCCAGCGGTTTTCCTCCTCTTGCAGCCCGATGGCATGCGCCATTTCGGCATTTGCTCCGAAAATCCAACGAATGAGCGATTGGTCGAAGTTGCTGTTGGGTTGTAGCCATGCTTTTTGCGAGCTGCCGTGAATTTCAGGAGAAGATGATAAGGGGAGTTTGAGTTTGCCTGTTTTGTCGGCTTTCATCAAATCGACCAAGGCATTGGCAATGCCTGTGCAATAGGGGTAAGCACGTTCTTTCAAGAACTTGTCGTCCATGGTATATCTCCAGTGCATGTAGAAAGAATGAGCCACCCATGCGCCCATGGTGGGCGATAGGGTGTATTGATACCACGCACCCATTGGTTTGCCATCGAGCGCCATCACTCCGGGCACGACAATCCCCGATGTTCCGAAGAAGTTTTTGGCAAATTCTTCGTGCACAGGTTTCAAGTCCCACATGAAGTTGATAAAGCTTAACCCTTGATCGAAGTGATTGGAGGTGAGGTGTGCCCAATAGGTCAATTCGGTGTTTAAGTCGTGGTGATAGTCGCCGTGCCAAGGAGGAAGATTTCCAGCATCGGCAGTCCATACTGCTTGAAGAGGCATGGGGGGCGCATCGGCACGAGAAGCAGCGCCATAGAAGTATTGATTTAAGTTGTATTGTTGGCGGAGGATGCTATCGGGGAACTGCACGGCAGACTTGCTCCAGAAGTCGGTCCACCAAGCTTCATGCGAGGCAAATTGCTTTTTGTAATCTGTATTTAAAGCGTCTTCGGCACGTTTTTTAGCTTCTTCAAAGGGGTTTTCGCTTTCTTTGTTGGTGCTCACAGCGATGGCTAGCAAGGTGTTTCCTTTAATGATTTTTTTCTTCACATAAAACACGTATTGGAAATCGGGCAGCGCATTTTGGATGAGCCAAGAGTCGTTTTCTTCGTATTGAATTGTTGCAGGGTCGTTGCCGAGCTTTTTCACGGCTTCGTTTGCGATGAGCTTAAGCTCAACCGACTCGGCAGGGATTTTCATTAGCACATGAGGTTGCACTGCATTGAAAAAGCAGTCCAAGTTTTCTTCGCCAAAGTTCACTTGCCCGAGTCCTTTTTTCATGTCGAGCAGGAAGGATTCGGCATGCATATCTTCGGGCAGGGTGAGCACTAATCGGCAGCCGGGGAGTTTGGTGGGGTAGTCATTCCCCATAGCATATTGCTTGTTGAGCTCAGCAGCCTTTCCTGCTTGCGCCATTTTGCAGACGGTTTCATAGTTGAATCCCGGCTTTGTAAATCCCGGATGCGCACGATTGTCCCACAAGTCGCCTCGATCTAAGGAAAGGCGAATTTCATTGTCTTCACCCCAGAGTAATCCTCCGGTTAGTCCATTTCCGAGGGGAATTGCCTCGTCCCATTTTTCAATGGGGGCGTCTAGTTGGAGTAGAAATGCAGGGTCAGTTTCTGTTGTTTTGGAGTTGCAATCGCAGCAGCTTGTGAGTGCTTGGATTGCGAATAAAAGAAAGGCTAAGAATGGTAGTCTCATATTTTTCTATTTTTAATAAGAAATGCAAAAATAGAAATAAAACAGGCTAAAGCAAACTTAGTCAGATGATTTTCCGCTTAAAAGCAAAAAAAAACGAACGCCTGAAAATAGGCGTCCGTTTTTTTTGCTGAGTGGGGTTCGACTAAAGGTCGTCGCACACCAATTTGTATCCTTTGCCGTGTACGTTGATGATTTCCACCTCAGGCTCAGGGCGAAGATGCTTGCGGAGCTTAGTGATGTAAACATCCATGCTTCGAGCGTTGAAATAGTTGTCGTCCATCCAGATTGTTTTTAGGGCGAAGTTGCGCTCTAAAATATTGTTTGCATTCGAGCAAAGCAATTTTAAAAGCTCAGACTCTTTCGTGGTGAGTTTTGTTTTCTCCTCAGTAGTCGAATCAGTGAGCACTTGTTTTCTGGGGTCGAAGGTCAAGCGACCGAGTTTATACACCACTTGGTCGTTTCCGTCTTGTGTGTGATTTCTTTCTGTGCGACGCAAGATTGCTTCGATGCGGAAGATGAGTTCTTCCATGCTAAATGGCTTGGTGATGTAGTCATCGGCACCATTTTTGAATCCTTCCAAGATGTCTTCTTTCATGTTTTTGGCTGAAAGGAAGATGATTGGCACTTCTTGGTTGGTCAGGCGGATGTCGCTTGCCACGGCAAGACCGTCTTTTTTAGGCATCATCACATCGAGGATGCACAATTGATACTGATTGTTTCGGAAGCCTTCGTAGGCTAACTCACCATCGGTGTAAAGGTCGGTTTCATAGCCTTTTGCCATGAGATACTCTTTCAACAACAACCCTAGGTTCTCGTCGTCTTCTGCTAATAAAAGTCTTGTTTTTGTTTCCATCTTTGTTTTGTTTACTTGTTTTATTTACTTGTTAAGAGGTAGCGAAACGATAAAGCGAGTGCCTTTGCCAAGCGTGCTTTCTGCCTTGATTGTTCCGTTGTGTATATCAATTATTTTTTTCACGTAACTCAGTCCTAATCCAAATCCTTTCACATCGTGCACATTTCCTGTTGGCACACGGAAGAATCGTTCGAAGATTTGCTCCAAGTGTTCTTTGGCGATTCCAATTCCGTTATCTTCTATAGTAACCAAAATGTTATCTGCTTTGTTCTCTGTCGAGATAGTTATTATTGGAGTGTCCTTACAATATTTAATAGCATTATCGAGCAAATTGAAAATTACATTGGTGATATGCACGTCATCTGCCTTGATTAAATCCCTAGTCGCCTCGAGATTGACATGCACTTCGCCTTGTCGATTATTCACTTTCAGCTCGAAACTTTTCATTACGCCTGTTATTGTTTGATTGAGGTGTAATTCTTTGAGTTTATATTTGATGCGATCTTCGTTGTAGGCCGCCATTTGCAATACTTTTTCCACCTGATGTTTCAAGCGCTGACTTTCGTCATAGATGATGCCTGCATTTTTTGCCACAAACGATGGCGTGGAAGCTATTGCAGGATCTTTCATCATTTGGCTGGCGAGCGAGATGGTGGCTATCGGCGTTTTAAACTCGTGGGTCATGTTATTGACAAAGTCGTTTTTGATGACCGAAAGTTTCTTTTGTCGCAGGATAATTAATATAGTATAGGTGAATATGCTGATGAGCAAGAATGTTAATATAATCATTGGGATGACGAGGAAGCCTGTTTCGCGCAAGATGTATTTGTCTCTTCCTGGGAAATAAACTTTCAAGTAGTTGGGCTTGAGTGCGGTGATGTCTCTGGGAAATAAAATGTTGCGATACTCTTTTTGCTCATGAGGGTTATATGCTTTCGACCCAAAGATGAATTTTTCTTTGCCGAGGGGATAGGATTTTACGGCATAGCGATAATCAATATTCACCCCATTTTCGCGCATTTGATTGCGCAATATTTGGTCTAGTCGCGCTTGTTGGATGCGCTTTTCCAAGGGGAGCTGCGAGAAATAGCGTTGATATTCAAAAAAGCGATAGGCGCTAGCTCGCTCATCTACTCGGCGTTCATATTCCTCGATAAAATAACTGTCGTTGTCGTGAAAAATGTCGAAAGCTGAGGGGTATTGCCCGGGCAATCCTCGCTCGCTATCTTGCTTGGTGCTGGGGAGTATTTTTTCGCTGATGCTGATGCTATAAGATGAATTACCTATGCGTTGAGAGATGCTAAATGAACTCCGGCTGTTGCTGGCTGTTATTTTATTGGAGGAAAAAAGCTCCTCGGTTTTGTCGTATGGTGGAGCAAAGGGGCTTTGTTGGCTAGCGGAGAGTCGTGCATTAAATATCTGACTGATTTCTTCATGCTCTATGCGCTCGACCGTCTGATTCAATGCGCGATTTACCACCTGATCGAATTGCTGCTCGCGGATGGCATAGGCATTGCGCATCGAAACTGCTTGCACAGCGATTAGGCTGATCAGCACGATTGCCATGATTACGATTAATGCTATGATTGTCTTCCTAGTCATGCAGCAAAGATAGAATAATATTCTTACGCAAAACACTATTTAATTTCATTTAACTAGGAAATATCTTATTTAGAGTTTTCATTTTTGATAAATTAAAGGTGTGTCTTCGTTGTTTTGCTAAGTAGTTTTACTGCAAAATAACCAAAGTTTCCAAGCTTTTGTTTTTTTTTTATCATAATAAAGAGGAAACTTTCAGGTGTTTTGTATCTTTGCGAAATATTGCTAATTGCCTTATTTTTAATCACACTTGAAAAAACTCTACAAATTAAATGAAAAGTGCAACTGTCTTGCTATTGGGCATTATTATTATGCTAATTCCCTGTGGAAGCGCCTTGGCGTTTCCGAATGATTCGACTTCGGTTTCCTCGGACTTAAAATTCAAGCCTTCGGCTTTAATTATCCCCACGGCTTTGATTACATTTGGGGTGCACAACTTTAAAAATCCAGTGGTGAGGGATCTCAACGGAGAAATTCAAGAAGAATTAATGGAGAATATCGACCGAAAGATTACGGCTGATGATTTTACGCAATACGTGCCGATGGTGGCGGTCTATGGATTGAACGCTTGCGGCATCAAGGGGAAGAATGATTTTGCTAATCGCACCTTGATTTTAGCCACCGCCTATGCGATTATGGGGACGACGGTTACCACCATGAAGTATTCCATTGATGTGGAGCGACCTGATGGCTCGGGAAATAATTCTTTTCCGTCGGGACATACTGCCACAGCATTTATGGCAGCAGAATTTCTTTTCCAAGAATACCGAGATGTGTCGGTGTGGTATGGCATATCGGGTTATGCCTTGGCGGCAGCTACGGGTTATTTCCGCATGCATAATAATCGGCATTGGCTCACCGATGTGGCGGCAGGGGCAGGTATCGGTATTTTGAGCACTAAGATTGCTTATTGGGTGAATCCTTTTTTGCGAGAGAAAGTTTTTAAGGGCAAAAAAACAAGCCAAACTGCTATCTTGCCATATTATAATGGCGAACAATTTGGCTTAGCTTTGAGTTTTAAGTTTTAAGCAGTGCGAAGCTAGAGCAACGAAGCTGCTGATGCTTCAATCTTTTCCATAGCGGCTTTGGCAGCTTCTTGTTGAGCTTCTTTCTTAGATGCTCCACGCCCTTTTCCTAATCGCTCGCCACTCGCCATCACCGAAGCGGCAAATCCTGCGGGAGCTCCATTGGGAAGTGGAGGCATTTCGTTGGTGTTGAATTGGAGTTCTTTCTTGTTTTTTTGTGCCCATTCAATCAGCAGACTTTTATAATTATCGTTAGACTCAGCCACTTCTTTTAAGTCGATGTGTGCGGGGATTAGTCGCTTGATGATGAATTGCTTTGTTTTGCGATAGCCTTGGTCGAGATATAATGCGCCAATAATAGCTTCAAAAGCATCGCCATAAATATGGCTATTGGTGTTTTTGTGGTTGATTTTGCTTTGAATGAAAATATCTAAGCCGATGTCTTGTGTCAGTTGCGTCAGGATGCTTCGATTGACAAGCTTTGAGCGCATTTGGGTGAGAAACCCCTCGTCTTGCACTGGGAAACGATTATATAAAAACTCGGCTACGATTGAGCCGAGGATAGCATCGCCCAAGTATTCCAGTCGCTCGTTATTGACTGCTTTCCCTTGCGAATCGCGTTTCGACGAAGACTTATGCGTCATCGCCGTTTCATATAAATCCATATTTTTTGGCTTGCAGCCAAAAAGATTTTTCAGGAAGAAATAAAACTCTTTTCGCTCAGGCGAAAAGAGTTTTACGTTTGGTCCAAATAAACTAATCACGGATTATTTGTATTTTTTGAGAATTACAGAAGCATTATGACCGCCAAAGCCGAATGTGTTGCTCAAGGCATAATTCACTTCTCGCTTTTGAGCTTCGTTGAATGTGAAGTTGAAGCGAGGGTCTAGCTCGGGGTCATCATTGATGTGGTTGATGGTTGGAGGAATGATGCCTTCGTTGATAGCCATGACTGAAGCGATGGCTTCAATAGCTCCGGCAGCACCAAGCAAGTGTCCAGTCATTGATTTAGTCGAGCTAATATTCAACTTGAAAGCATGGTCGCCAAACACACTATGGACAGCCTTAGGCTCTGCAATATCTCCTAGCGGAGTTGAAGTGCCGTGGACATTCACATAGTCAATAGCTTCGGGCGCAATGCCAGCATCCTCTAAAGCCCACTTCATCACCAAAGTAGCGCCCATTCCTTCAGGGTCGGGAGCGGTCATGTGATAAGCATCATCGCTCATGCCACCGCCAGCAAATTCGGCATAGATTTTTGCGCCACGAGCTTTAGCGTGTTCATATTCTTCGAAGATAAGTGCGCCCGCTCCTTCGCCAATAACGAAGCCATCACGCTCGGCATCGAAAGGTCGAGAGGCTGTTGCGGGGTCGTCGTTGCG
>JBKECD010000095.1:0-5513 GCA_047974225.1 Mangrovibacterium sp. | reverse complement strand
GATAGCTGCTTGTACCTCCTCCTTTATAGGTGCTTATTAACTCTCTTATATCTAACTGGTCAACCACCTCATTTATCAAAAATGCAGGCGATTTTTTAGGTACTAAATCCACCACATGAGGCGGAAATAACTCCCCTTGATTCTGATTGTTGCTCTTGAAAGATACTTTTGCCATAACTAATTATTTGCCATAAAGATACAAAAGATTATTCATGTAAAAAAGTATTGAGTGAAACTTTTTGGACACCCTCTTTTTTTATATGCTTTCAAATCTGAAAAGGCTATTGCACTTTGACAGGGCTTGGAAATACCCATTCGCCTTTCACAATGATAGGCGTTGGTCCATACATGCGAGCCGCAATCTGCATCGGTCCATTGGGTGCTGGAAGCCAATTGCTCTCTTTTTCTTTGCCCGGCGATTGGTGTTGCACGTAGATTGTCAGCGAACCATCAGCGTTATATTTCAGTCCTTTTGTGCGGTCGCCGATTGAATATCGGTTGATCTCGTTCACACTCAATAGGCGTGTGATGCCATCATAAACAGTCAAACTCCAGAAGAAACGAACAGGTGGAATCTGTCCTTTGGGAAAGGTAAAGGTGTAGTTGGATTTCGACCCATCGAGCAGCAATCCTTCCGCATCTTTTCCCCAGTTGCCATAGAAACATTGGTCGGAAGTGTTGGGAATCATGCCCCCACCTTCAACCCCCACGGCAATGTCGAGGTAGCGAGTGCCCATAAATTCACGGTTGCCATAGATTCTCGTTCCATCTTTCACGGTGCGTGCACCATCTGAAATTTCTTTGTAGCCATCGGCTATCCCCTCTTTTATGGCAGCAAGGATTTCAGGTGAAAAGTTTGAGGGGTCATAATCTCCCTTAGGACCAATTCCGAGCTTTGCCATTTTCTCATAGACAGGTTTGTCCATTTCATGAGGTACGATGAATTGAAACAAGAAGTTAGAGAGTTTGAAGAACTCCTCATTGGTCATGTTTTCTTCGTTCCAAACAGGCCAATTGAGTTCGGCAGCTTTTGCTGGTGCAGGTTGGTTGAGATAGCTGCTCAGTGGCATTAATTGATATCCCTCTTGAATTTTCATCGCATTGGGCACATCCTCATCGCTGAACACCGCTGTGCGTGTCAGCGTGCCTAGAATGGTGCTTTCGCCATAAATGACACGCTTGATTCCTTTGGGCAATTCGCCTTTCCATGATGTGGGAGCGAGCAAATAAGTGCCGCCTTCTTGTCCGTCGATGGTTGAACCCGGATAGTCGATGATGTGCGCAAAGAGGTCGGCCCAAACACTACTATAAAAGCGGTCGCCATCGGCAGAGGGTTGCACCAGCACCCAAGGCTCGCTGCGCAAATCCACCCATGCCCAACTGTAGTGCGTGTCGCGATTCGACATGGTGGTTTCTTTGGAAGTCGGAAGAGCTAGCACATCGTGTCGCCACTTACCAAAGCCGCCAAGCCCTTGCTCATTGGTGGGGTCGATGACTTGCGCATAGATGGTGCGGTAGTAATAATTGACTGGAAAGCAGAAAACATAAGCCTCTTTCGCAATTTCGCGAGCTTCGGCAGGTGTGATGTTTTTATTTTCGCTGCAAGCAGAAAGAAGAAAAACAGCCCCCAATAAGAGTGTAATGATTTGATTTCTCATGATAATAATTTTTAATATTAGAATAGTGGCGCAAAGTGCAACTTTTTCTTGGTTTTGGCAAGGGAAACGAGGGAAATAAAATGGTTCTTCGCCAAAATTTGACTTGGCAGAGTTGAGAACACTCCCGAACACCATCCTTTTTCCGACTCAACCCTGCACCTCTAAAGTATGTTTTTTTTGAAAAAGTAACTCAACCCTGCACTTAAAAAGTATGTTTTTCTCCTAGCGTTCTTAGTCTTCTTCTTGTGTAGCCGAGGCATGCCTTGTTTCTACTTTTTTTATATCCAAGATTTGTGTCTATCTTTGTGGAATACATTTGAAGATTTTAACCTCGTGCCTTTGTTCTCCCCCGTGGGGGAGTTAGAGGGGGCTTAAATTTATACATATGAAAATTTGGGATAAAGGAATTGCAGTAAATAAGCTGATTGACGACTTCACCGTCGGTAAGGATAGAGAACTCGATTTATATCTGGCGGAAGCCGATGTGCTGGGCAATATGGCGCATTCGACCATGCTGGCGGAAATCGGACTGATTGATAAGGCGGAGTTGAAACCGTTGCTGGCGGAAATGCGTACTATATATAATAGTGTCAAAGCTGGCGAATTTACCATCGCTGAGGAGTTGGAAGATGTGCATTCGCAAGTGGAAGCCACACTCACCGAACGGCTGGGCGATATTGGCAAGAAGATTCACAGCGGACGCTCGCGCAACGATCAAGTGTTGGTGGATTTGAAGCTCTACACTCGTGCGGAAATCAAAAACTTGGTGGAACTCACCGAAACTTTGGCGCAAACGCTCTTGCAACAAGCAGATGTATATAAGGATTACCTCATGCCCGGCTACACACACATGCAAGTGGCGATGCCCTCTTCCTTTGGGCAGTGGTTCAGCTCCTATGCCGAAAGCTTGGCTGATGATTTGCTGGTGCTGCATGCCGCATTTAAGGTGGTGAATCAAAATCCGCTCGGTTCGGCTGCTGGCTATGGTTCGTCCTTTCCGCTCGACCGCCAAATGACTACTGATTTGTTGGGCTTCGATTCCATGAATGTCAGTGCTGTCTATGCCCAAATGGGGCGTGGCAAAATGGAGCGCACGGTGTCGTTTGCCTTGGCTTCGATTGCTGGCACGCTCTCGAAATTGGCGATGGACACGTGCATTTTCATGAGTCAAAACTTCGGCTTCTTGAAGCTGCCCGATGAACTCACCACAGGGTCGAGCATCATGCCACACAAGAAAAACCCTGATGTGTTTGAGCTGCTCCGTGCGCACTGCAATAAAATTCAAGCTTTGCCCACCGAGATGGCGATGATTTCATCGAACTTGCCCGGTGGTTATTCGCGCGATTTTCAGCTGATGAAAGAATCATTCATCCCTGCGATTGAAGATTTGAAAAGTTGTCTGCACATTGCCGAATTTGCGATTTCAAACATGAAAGTAACCGACAATCTACTGGAAGACGACCGCTATAAATATGTGTTCAGTGTGGAAGATGTAAACCGTCAGGTGATTGCTGGCGTGCCATTCCGTGATGCCTATCGCTCGATTGGGATTGCGATTCACAAAGGTGAATATGAGCCAAATCGGGAGTTGCACCACACCCACGCTGGCAGCATCGGCAATTTGTGTCTTCCGTTGATTGAAGCGAAGCTGAAAGAGAATATTAGTCAGTTTAACTTCAAGAAAATAGATAAGAAGATAGCAGAATTGCTAGAATCTTTCAGCTAATAAGAAAAAAATAACTAAGATGAGCGAGAAAGAACTGCAACGGTTTAATAAGGGGACTTCTAAAAATTAGTTTTAAATTGGGGAGGCTGCTAAATACAGCTGTTGTTCATTTTGTTTTCTGAGCGTATCTTTTGCACTAATTTCTTAAACCATAGCAAGACATCCTAAATCTCACTATTGCTTATAAACAAGGAAGTTACGAAAAATATTTTCTTAACAGGTAACGATTTAGAAACGAGCGAAGTTCATTATTCTACCTCGCTTTGCTTTTGCACAAACACAAAGAACGACTTATGACTGCAAATATAGGAAAGTTTGTTTAGTGAGAAAAATACGGAAGAATTTTCTCTAGACTTTTAGGCACTTTATGAGATAGTGTCTTTAAAAACGAAGTTGTATTTACGACTTGAATTCTGCTAGTTTTCTTTCCTTTTCTCTGAAAAAATAGAGGGTTTTAACCTTCCGTTTAAAGTTGCATTTAATACTTAGCCCACATTGCGACATAAACCCTTATGAAAGTTAATCTGATTTAAATCTTCTCTTCATTCCTCCCTATTATCGACAAATTTTTCTGTTTTCGAGCGAAAAAGTGCATTTGAGAGCATCAAAGAGGTTCATTTTTCCATGATTTGAGCACCAAACCCGTTTGTAGTGCAACGCCCCTGTTGTATATATGGTATGAATGGGTCAACTTTGCGGCATGTTTATACGCAGTCATCTTCGTCAAAATCCCAAGACTATGCATTCGGAGAGTTATTTTCGGATTCAGGAAAGCTATCGCAATGAGCTGGGCGAAGTTCGTCAGCGCAGTTTGCTGACCATTGGTTTTTCCGACGAGCTGACTACCGACAAGATGAATGCAGTAAGCCAAAGCTTGAATGCCTTGATAGAAGGGCAACCACTTCTGTTTGAAGAAGAACTTGTGGGCAAATTGGCACGTCAATATTATCAACAGTTCATCGCCAACAAAAAGATTGACCGCAAGAAAAAGAAAAGTGATTTAGATGGTGATTGGGAAACGGTGGATTTGAATACCTTGCAAAACAAAGATGTACGAGAATTGGGTGCAGAATGGATTGTTCTTCAAGCGATGAAAGAACTTCGGATACAAGAGTTTTTGAAGGGACGAGGTTGGCAAGAGGAGCAAATTGCTTTGGCGGAAAGTCATTTGGTGGCACGCACAGTCTTCCTGAGCAGCGAACACAAAGCAGTGAAGTACATTCAAGAAAACTCCGCTATTGGTGAGCTGACACACTATCCGATAGCGAAACTCACGCATCATAAGCTATATGAGATCACCAAAGCTCTTTATCATGAAAAGGAAGGTTTGGAGCATCACCTTTCACGTCGTACTAATGAGCTTTTCGACCTTCAGGATAAAATCCTTCTTTTCGATTTAACCAACACCTATTTTGAGGGCAGTATGCGCCACAGTGAATTAGCCCGTCGAGGTCGAAGCAAGGAGAAGCGAAGTGATTGCCCTTTGGTGGTTTTGGGATTGGTGGTCAATGTGGAGGGTTTCATCAAATACTCTTCAATTTATCGAGGCAATATGAGCGACCCAGCCACGATGTCGGATACGATTGAAAATCTGCGCACATCAACAAGCAGCAGAGAAGATGGGAAATGTATTGTGGTGATTGATGCAGGTATTGCTACGGATGAAAATCTCAAAATGATCGCTGAGAAAGGCTATGATTATGTCTGTGTAAGTCGTCGCAAGCTCAAAGATTACAGCATTAATCCAGAAGATAAGCCTACTGAGGTTGAAGATAGCAAGGGGCAGAAAATCAAACTTCAGAAAGTGACGAGCGAAAAGCATGCTGATTATTTTTTGCGAGTAAACTCCCCTGGGAAAGCAAAGACGGAGAACTCGATGTATGAGCAGTTTTGTCAGCGATATGAAGAGGGATTGCAGGTGGTCAAAGCAGGCATTTTGAGTAAAAGTGGCACCAAGCGATTCGACAAAGTTCATCAGCGCATTGGGCGATTAAATGGTAAGTATCCTTCGGTTCATCGCCTATATGAGCTAGATATCACCCAAAATGACAAAGGGGTTTGTACGGATATGAATTGGATAAAAGTTCCCAAACTCAAGCAGGAAAAGGAAAACGAAGTGGGGACATACT
>JBKECD010000066.1:0-8987 GCA_047974225.1 Mangrovibacterium sp. | reverse complement strand
GGATTAACAGCGGTGGATGCTTATAGTCAGACAACAGGTGCTTGCGGAGGCATTGATTTCTGGGGCAATTGCTGGGAGTGGACTTCCTCAACCGACACGAGCGGTTCATATATCATCAAAGGTGGAAGCTGGGATTCGGAGCGTGATGATTGCCGCAGCGAGAAATCCGATGATGTGCGAACAGGTACACAGGGCTACAGTAATGTTGGCTTTCGAGTGGTGAGGGTTGAAAACTAGTTGATAAAAGCCTTTATTGCAATTCAGCAATACGCTTGCCTCTCTGGGGAGCTTGCAGGATTCAGAATTGTTTTTTATTTTTGTGGAGGACTAACAGATAGGATAACATGGAAGAACAGCAAGATATTAGGTGGATACAACGATTTTCTAATTTCGAGAAGGCATTGAATAAACTGTCGGAAGCTGTGAGTTATGTGATGGAAAATCCCATTGAAACGATGGGAGCTTATGGTGAAATCATCAAGGAAGGACTGATTCAGCGTTTTGAATACACCTATGAAATGGCTTGGAATGTGATGAAAGATTACGCCTTTTTCCAAGGGAATACCGATATTGCAGGCTCTCGAGATGCCATTCGTTTTGCTGTTGATGCAAACTTGGTTTCCGATGGCGTCTTATGGATGGATATGATTAAAAGTAGGATAAAAACCTCTCACACCTATAATGAGAAAGTGGCGCAGGAGGTCTATGACAAAATCATGCAGGAGTATCACACAGCTTTTATGGAGTTCCACCAAGTGATGACAACTAAAATTAATCGGTAATGTTTGGATTATTGCAAGAACAGATACTCAGCATCAAGGGAGTATTTGCTAATCACCCCCGAATTCAGCGAGCAATTGTTTATGGCTCGCGAGCTAAGGGGAATTATCGCCAAGGTTCAGACTTAGATGTGTGCTTGGTGGGGGAAGATTTGCCTTTTGATGAACTTCTTCGCATTGAGACCGAACTCGATGACTTGTTGCTCCCCATTCGGATTGATGTGTCTTTGTTTGAACAGATTGACAATCCCGAGTTGATTGCCCACATTAAGCGAGTGGGAATAAGCATTTGAATGAATCAAAAAGTCTGGCTCACCGAGCCAGACTTTTTTATACCATATTATATAGACAAGCTACACAATCTTTTTCATCGCAGTCATTGCCTCACGCAAATACTCGCCCACTTCTTCCACTGGGTGCCAGCGGATGATTTCATTCACAGCAATCAATTGCTTATTGTCCACACCATTTCCTTTGCCTTCGCCATAGGCTTTGCCAATCACATCAGTGTCGATGTTTTTCATGAAGTCGGCAAGCATTGGTTTGCAAGCATGGTCGAAGAGATAGCAACCATATTCGGCAGTATCAGAAATCACACGGTTCATCTCGAAGAGTTTTTTGCGTGCAATCGTGTTGGCGATGAGCGGTGTTTCGTGCAAAGACTCATAGTATGCCGACTCCTCTTTGATGCCTGCCTCAACCATGGTTTCAAAGGCCAATTCCACACCCGATTTCACAAATGCCACCATCAGCACACCATGGTCGAAATACTCTTGCTCCGAGATTTCCACATCGCCAGCAGGCGTTTTCTCGAATGCTGTTTCAGCAGTAGCTGCACGCCAAGTGAGTAGATTCACATCGTCATTCGCCCAATCTTCCATCATCACACGAGAGAACTCGCCGCTGATGATGTCGTCCATGTGCTTTTGGAAAAGCGGACGCATGATGCGTTTCAATTCTTCGGAAAGCTCGAAAGCTTTAATCTTCGCAGGGTTTGAAAGACGATCCATCATGTTGGTTACCCCACCATGCTTCAACGCTTCAGTGATGACCTCCCAACCATATTGAATCAATTTAGAGGCATAACCGGGGTCAATTCCTTTTTCCACCATCTTCTCGAAAGAAAGGATAGAACCAGTTTGAAGCAATCCGCAAAGAATGGTTTGCTCGCCCATCAAGTCGGATTTCACTTCCGCCACAAACGACGAACGAAGCACGCCGGCACGGTCGCCACCTGTTGCCACGGCATAAGCTTTCGCAATCTCCAGACCATCGCCATTAGGGTCGTTTTCAGGGTGCACCGCAATCAATGTAGGCACACCAAAGCCACGTTTGTATTCCTCGCGCACTTCCGAACCGGGCGATTTAGGCGCAACCATAATCACCGTAATATCTTTGCGCACTTGCATACCTTCTTCCACCATGTTGAAACCATGCGAATAAGAAAGCACAGCACCTTGCTTCATGAGCGGCATCACCGCATTCACCACAGCCGAGTGTTGCTTGTCGGGCGTAAGGTTTACCACCATGTCGGCAGTAGGAATAAGCTCCTCATAAGTGCCCACTTTGAAACCATTTTCCGAAGCATTCTTAAACGATTGGCGTTGCTCTTTAATAGCAGCCTCACGCAAGGCATAGGAAATATCCAAACCTGAATCGCGCATGTTTAAGCCTTGATTCAACCCTTGAGCACCGCAGCCCACAATGACTACCTTTTTGCCCTCTAATTTTTTCACGCCCTCGGCAAACTCCGATGCGTCCATGAACTCGCAAGTTCCTAATTGTTCTAACTGTCCACGCAATGAAAGCGTGTTGAAATAATTTGCCATGTATTTGTTTTTTA
The DNA here is from genome assembly GCA_047974225.1 of Mangrovibacterium sp. GTDB lineage: Bacteria > Bacteroidota > Bacteroidia > Bacteroidales > Prolixibacteraceae > JBKEDC01. The sequence goes on along the minus strand of JBKECD010000066.1, from coordinate 6,365 downwards.
GTGCGAAGTGCAGCGTGCGGAGTGCGGAGTGCGAAGCTCTGACACGCTACATTTCTACACGATGTTTATTTTATTTTTAGTGCGGAGTTCGGAGTGCAGCGTGCGAAGCCCAACTCATAACTCATAACTCTAACAGCTCATCTCTTTCTTTCAGAAACTCTGAAAGCCTTTCGATAGGGTCGCGAGTGATGGCGATGCAACCTGTGCGGATGAACTGCAAGACACCAAACTGTGCGAGGTCGTCGAAGAGTTTTTGGGTTTCATGCTTGTGTCCTGTCTTTTCAATCACCGTAAACTCACGAGTGATTTCCAAGATGCGTGCACCTGATTCACGCACGAGTTTCTCGATTTGATCGCTATCATAAATCGACTCGGTCGACACCTTATAGAGAGCCATTTCCTGATAGACCATTTGGTCGGTGGTGTGATAAAACGCCTTGAGCACGTCCACCATCTTTTCTACTTGCGCCACCACCTTTCTCACTCGCTCCTCGGTTTCATTCACCACAATGGTAAACTTTGAAATCCCCGGAATGGCGGATTGCGATGCTGTGATGCTTTCAATATTCATCTTCCTCCTCGTAAAATTAAGAGTCAGCCTATTTAATAGTCCGATGTGATTTTCGGAGTATATGCTAATTATAAATTCTTGTTTCATATGTAAGCTCAAGCCCCCTCCATCTCCCCCAAGGGGGAGGGTAAAGGCACAGGGTTTATTAATTTGTTTATAAATCTAACATCTAAAAATCCAATATCTAAAAATCTAACATCCCCCCAGCGTGATTGCGCTCTCCCCCTCGGGGGAGTTGGAGGGGGCTCCTACTCCAACCTAATATCTGAAATCGACGAGCCTACGGGCACCATCGGAAATACATTCTCTTCTTTTTCCACCACCACTTCAAGCAGATAAGGACCATCATGCTTCATCATTGTTTCCACTCCTGCGGCGAGGTCTTCACGCCGCTCCACCTTGTGAGCCGCCATGCCGAAACCTTTGGTGATTGCCACAAAGTCGGGGTTTTGCAGTTCGGTGAAAGAGTATCTTCGCTCGAAAAACATCTCTTGCCATTGGCGAACCATGCCGAGGAAATTATTGTTGAGAATGATGATTTTAATCGGCAGCTTGTTTTGCACAATCGTGCCGAGCTCTTGCAGTGTCATTTGAAAACCACCATCGCCCACAAAGCACACCACCGTGCGGTCTTTCGCACCAATCTGCGCACCAATCGACGAAGGAATGCCGAAGCCCATCGTGCCTAAGCCCCCCGAAGTAACGTTACTCTTCGAGCGTGTAAACTTGAAATAGCGTGAAGCAGTCATCTGTTGCTGACCGACATCGGTTACGAGCACCGCATCATGATTGGCACTTTCCGAAACCGTTCTCACCACTTCGCCCATGGTTATTTTTCCTTCTTTTGGTGAAATCGACTTTTCAATCACCGTGTCATATTCAATCTTATCGCATGCCCGATATTCTGCCAACCACGCTTCATGGCTATTTTTATTTGCTAACTCGGTGAGCATCGGCAATACTTTCTTAGCATTGCCCACCACCCCTACATCAGCCTTGATGATTTTATTAATCTCAGCAGGGTCGATTTCAAGATGAATGACCTTCGCATTGATCCCATATTGACTCACAATGCTCGTTACTCGGTCGTCGAAACGCATGCCCACCGCAATGAGCAAATCAGCTTCGTTGGTCTTGATGTTCGGACCATAGTTGCCGTGCATGCCCAACATGCCCACATTCAGCGGGTGATTAGTCGGAATAGCCGAAAGCCCCAAGAGTGTCCATCCCGCTGGAATGCCTGTTTTCTCCATGAATGCCATCAACTCTTTTTCCGCATTGGCAATGATGACCCCCTGCCCCACAAGCAACATCGGCTTTTTGGCTTCATTAATCAGCTTTGCCGCTTCTGCCACTTTGGTTTTGTTGATGGGGAGTTCGGGCACATAAGAACGTATCTTCGGATTCTTCTTATAGTTGAACTCTGCTTGCTGAAACTGCGCATCTTTGGCAATGTCAATCAACACCGGACCGGGGCGACCTGTCTGCGCAATATAAAATGCCTTCGCCAAAGCTTCGGGGATTTCCTCCACGCAAGTTACTTGATAGTTCCACTTCGTTACCGGCATTGAAAGTCCAATCATGTCGGATTCCTGAAAGGCATCAGTGCCCAAGAGTGGCGATGCCACCTGACCAGTGATGCACACCAGCGGCACCGAGTCAATCTGCGCATCGGCAATCCCTGTGAGCAAGTTGGTTGCTCCTGGACCCGAAGTGGCAAACACCACACCGGCTTTGCCTGTTACTTTCGCATAGCCCTCAGCGGCGTGCACCGCCCCTTGCTCATGGCGAGTAAGGATGTGATTCACCTGATCGGTATAATCATATAGTGCGTCATAAATCGGCATGATTGCACCACCCGGATAGCCAAAGATGGTGTCAACTCCTTCTTCGAGCAAAGACAAGATCACTGCCTGCGCTCCTGTTATTTGTTGTTTTTCCATATAATTCAGCCCCTCCTAACCTCCCCAAGGGGAGGGATAAAGAAAGCCCCCTCCATCTCCCCCGTGGGGGAGGGTAAAGGCACTAAGTTTATTTATTTGTTTATAAATCTAATGTCTAAATATCCAAAATCTAATATCTTTCCAGCGTATTTACGCCCTCCCCCCTCGGGGGAGTTGGAGGGGGCTAAATCAGCCTCACCGCTCCTTTATCGGCTGAAGAAACCAAGCTCGCATAGGCTTTGAGGGCTTTGCTCACTTCGCGGTTTCTGTTCATTGGCTTGAATGCTGCTTCGCCTTTGGCTTCTTCGGCTTGTCGCCGCCCGTCAAGCTCAGCTTGACAAAGCAAGACGTTTATTTTGCGATTGGGAATATCTATTTCAATCGTGTCGCCATCTTTAATCAGACCAATCGCCCCACCGGCTGCCGCTTCCGGAGAAACATGACCAATAGATAAGCCTGATGTGCCGCCCGAAAAGCGTCCATCAGTGAGCAAAGCACATTGCTTGTCGAGCTTCATGGATTTCAAGTAAGACGTGGGATAAAGCATCTCTTGCATGCCCGGTCCACCCTTCGGACCTTCATATCTGATAATCACCACATCGCCAGCCTGCACCGCATCACCCAAGATACCATTCACCGCATCTTCCTGCGATTCAAACACCCGAGCTGTACCCTTAAACTGATAGACTGAAGCGTCCACACCTGCCGTTTTTACAATGCAGCCATCTTCAGCAATGTTTCCATAGAGGACAGCCAAACCACCGTCTTGACTAAACGCATGGTCGCAACTACGAATGCAGCCCGAAGCTCTGTCCAAGTCGAAGGATTCATAATAAGTTTCTTGCGAACCCATCACTAGGTTTCGTCCGCCAGCTGGTGCCGACAAATATCTTTTCACATCTTCGGGCTTAGCCGAAGGATTCATCACATCATATTTTGCAATCGCTTCACCTAAAGAAAGTCCATCGACACGCATCGTGCTCAGTTCGAGCAAGTCTTTTCGGCTCAATTCCGCCAAGATGCCCAAGATGCCGCCTGCACGGTTCACATCTTCCATGTGATAGTGCCCATTGGGGGCAACCTTGCAAAGGTTTGGCGTGATTTTCGACAGTTCATTAATATCTTTCATCGTGAAGTCCACCCCTGCTTCATGCGCCACCGCCAAGATGTGCAGCACCGTGTTGGTTGAGCCGCCCATGGCAATGTCGAGTTTCATCGCATTGCGAAACGCATCAATCGTGGCAATGCTTCGAGGCAAAACTTCATCGTTGTCATTCTCATAATAAGCATAGGTGTTGCGCACAATCTGCTGCGCTGCTGCTTCAAACAATCGCTGACGGCTGGCATGCGTGGCAAGCACCGAGCCATTGCCAGCAAGCGACAAGCCAAGGGCTTCTGTGAGGCAGTTCATCGAGTTGGCGGTGAACATGCCCGAACAACTTCCGCAAGTTGGGCAAGCCCCTTTCTCCAGTGCATCGAGGTCGGCATCGCTATACGAATCATCGGCACCCTTCACCATAGCATCCACCAAGTCATATTTATTGTCGCCCACCACACCAGCTTCCATCGGACCACCCGACACAAAGACCGCTGGAATATTTAGCCGCATGGCAGCCATGAGCATACCCGGTGTGATTTTATCGCAATTCGAGATGCACACCATCGCATCCACCTTGTGCGCGTTGCACATATATTCCACACTATCGGCAATCACATCGCGCGAGGGCAGCGAATAAAGCATCCCATCATGCCCCATAGCGATACCATCGTCCACCGCAATGGTGTTGAACTCTGCTGCAAAGCAGCCGAGCTTTTCAATTTCGGCTTTCACCAATTGCCCCACCTCATGCAGGTGCACATGTCCGGGCACCATTTGGGTGAATGAGTTCACCACCGCAATAATCGGTTTGCCCAATTGCTCTTCGGTCATTCCATTGGCACGCCACAAGCTTCTTGCGCCTGCCATGCGTCGCCCTTCTGTTGTTGTTGCTGATCTTAATTTCATCTGTTTTATCTTAATGTAGAGACGAGGCATGCCTCGTCTCCACTAAAAAAAAGCCATTCTAGCGAAAAGCGAGAATGGCTATATATTATACACACAACATCCTCACTTCTGTTTAGAAATGACTAGAATCAGGACGTTGAGGAATAAATTGCTATACATATTTCTATTTTATCTATCAGTATGGAAGCAAAGCTAAGAATGTTTTCGAATAAAAAGCAGCGAAAAACAGCTTTTTATTGAAATCTTTTGCAGAAAAGACACAAAAATATGCGATTTGCACTTAATGTTGCGTTATGCAGACACTTCATCTTTCGCAAAGATAGACTTACTGCAAAGTGCAGACACCTCATCTTTCGCAAAGGATGGACTTACTGCAAGGTGCAGACACCTCATCTTTCGCAAAGATAGACTTACTGCAAAGTGCAGACACCTCATCTTTCACAAAGATAGACTCACTGCAAGGTGCAGACACTTCATCTTTCGCAAAGATAGACTCACTGCAAGGTGCAGACACTTCATCTTTCGCAAAGATAGACTCACTGCAAGGTGCAGACACCTCATCTTTCGCCAAGGATGGACTTGCTGCAAGGTGCAGACACCTCATCTTTCACAAAGGATGGACTTGCTGCAAAAGGAAAAAACTATTCGCCGCATTCATAATTATTGGTATCTTTGCGGGAGAAACAATCCCTTACTAATATGAATTTTTTAATCATCCTTGGCGCAACCATCGTCCTCATGGCATTTGTATTTCTTGCCATGTCGGTGCGCATACTTTTCAAGAAAAAAGGACAATTCCCCAGCCTACACATCAGCCATAGCAAACCGATGCGCGAACGTGGCATCACTTGTGTGCAAAGTCAGGACAAGGAGGCGCAGAAAAAGGCTTCAACCCTAAACGCTGAACTTTAGAAAAGGCATGCCTTTTCTCTACCACACCCCACCCGAAACTACTCTTTGTGTCTTCCCTTCAATTCTCGAATCAAATCCTCAATCCGATAGCCTTTGTAGGTCAGCAGCACAATGAGGTGATAGAGTAAATCGGCTCCTTCATAGAGGAAGTTTTCATCGTCATCAGCCATCGCACCAATGACTGTTTCCACTGCTTCTTCTCCCACCTTTTGGGTGATTTTGCGTTTGCCTTTATTAAATAAGTAGGTGGTGTAGGAATCCTCAGGCATTTCCTCTTTGCGCTTGTCGATGAAATCTTGCAGCACTCGCAGGAAGCCCATGTCATCGGTGTTCTTTTCGCCCCAACAAGTGTCGGCACCAGTGTGGCACACTGCACCCACGGGGTTCACCTTGATGAGCAACGTGTCTTCATCGCAATCCGCAGCAATCGACACCACATTTAGGAAATTGCCACTCTCTTCGCCTTTCGTCCACAGGCGGTTTTTCGTTCTGCTGAAAAACGTTACTTTCCCCAGCTCCAAAGTTTTCTGATAAGCGTCTTCATTCATGAAGCCCAGCATGAGCACTTTGTTTGTTTCGTTGTCTTGGATGATTGCAGGAATCAATCCATTCATTTTGTTGAAATCCATAAGTATATTTTTAGCCCCCTCCAACTCCTCCAAGGGGGAGAAGCTCCTCCCATCCTCCCCGAGGGGGAGGGGTAAAGGCACTAGGTTGTTAATTTATTTGCAGCATCCAATATCTAAAAATCCAATATCCAAATATCTAACTTCCCCCTTGCATGATTGCCCCTCCCCCTCGGGGGTGTTTGAGGGGGCTTCTCCCTAAATCAATATACCATCTGTCGAGCGATATGGCATTGGGGTTTCGGTTTCTCCGAGACTCTCGCGCATGTCGAGTTCAATACTTCTGCAGGTGGAAAACTTCGGTATAT
>JBKECD010000187.1:0-11102 GCA_047974225.1 Mangrovibacterium sp. | reverse complement strand
CTGGGTATCTACCAAGAGACGCCTGCAATGCGGCTTTACTACTACTCGCTTGCAATGCTTCTCTACAACTAGACCCATGCAATGCGTCTCTACAACGAGACGCATGCAATGCGTCTCTACACCGAGACGCATGCAATGCATCTCTACAAATAGACGCAAGCATTGCGTCTCTACAACTAGACGCATGCAAGGCGTCTCTACAACGAGACGCATGCACAGCGTCTCTACAACTAGCCGCATGCCATGCGTCTCTACAACTCGACGCATGCAATGCGTCTCTACAACTCGACGCATACAATGCGTCTCTACAACTAGACGCATGCAATGCGTCTCTACGCCCACAAATACGTATTGAAATCTTCAAACACTGCACTCAGCTCATCGGTTTGCTTTTCGCCTTGCATGAATGCCGCTAGGCGTTCGGGCAGTTCCACTTTGCCTTTGCCGATGATATCTTCCACCGTTTCGGTGAATTTAGCTGGGTGAGCAGTTTCAAAGAACACGCCCACTTCACCTGCTTTCAGATCATCTTCCACTGCTTGATAGGCGCATGCTCCGTGTGGGTCGAGCAAATATCCTTGCTCGGCATAGACACGCTTCAGCGTGGCGGCAATGGCGGCATCATCGAAGCGATAGCCAGTGATTTCTTCGGAGATGCGGGCGTGCGACTGATATAAATCAAGGATGCGTGCGAAATTGCTCGGGTCGCCCACATCCATAGCATTGGCGATGGTTGCCACTGATGGGCGAGGCTCGTATTTGCCTGTTTGCAAGTATTGATAGACAATATCATTAGCATTGTTGGCAGCGATAAATCGCTTGATGGGCAAGCCCATCTGCTTGGCGAAAAGTCCTGCGGTGAGGTTGCCGAAATTACCACTAGGCACAGCCACCACTAGCTCATCAGCTTTGCCTTGGACTTTCAATTGCGCATAGGCATGGAAATAATAAAACGCCTGCGGCAAGAAACGCGCCACATTAATCGAGTTTGCCGAAGTGAGATACAATTTCTCATTGAGTTCTTCATCGAGGAAGGCAGTTTTCACTAGTCGCTGACAGTCATCAAATGTGCCATCGACCTCAATAGCGGTGATGTTTTGTCCGAGCGTAACAAACTGCATCTCTTGGATACGACTCACTTTTCCCTTGGGGTAAAGCACATAGACATGAATGCCCTTCACACCCAAGAAGCCATTAGCCACCGCACTACCCGTGTCGCCCGAGGTCGCCACCAGCACATTCACTTCTCGCTCATTTCCTTTCAGGAAATAGGCGAGCAGGCGAGCCATGAACCGACCGCCCACATCTTTAAACGCTAGCGTTGGTCCGTGAAACAATTCCAAGGAATAAATATTGTTTTTCACCTCCACCACTGGGCAATCGAATTGCAGCGTGTCATAGACAATATGTTTCAAATCTTCTTCGGGAATATCTTCCCCGAAAAAGCCTTTCGCCACCTCGAAGGCTATCTCTTGGAAAGAGAGCTTCTCGATGTTATCAAAAAACGATTGTGGCAATTTATTAATGCGCTCGGGCATGAAAAGCCCTTTGTCGCTTGCCAGACCTTTAATCACGGCATCAGCTAGTGAAATGCCTTTGTCTTTTCCGTTGGTACTGTAGTATTTCATGTTTTGGTTTTTTTTAGTGCGAAGTGTGAAGTGCGAAGCCAACTCATAACTCATAACTCATAACTCATAACTCTAAAGAACTCCTCTCCTTCCAGCAATCCATAGCTTCCTTTTTCCACTGAAAATTCATCGTAAACTTCCACGTCATCGCCAGCGATGCCCGGTTTATAAATAAGGAACGGCACTGGTGTGCGAGTGTGGACTGTCGATGCGCAAGGCGTGGGATGGTCAGGCAGCACGGCAATTGTTACAGGCTCATCCATCTTTTCGCATTCCTCCACGACGAACTTCACCACTCGCTGATCGAGGTTTTCAATGGTTTTGATTTTGAGTTCCACATCACCTTCATGACCTGCTTCATCGCTTGCCTCAACGTGGAGATAGACCAAGTCGGCTCCACGCTTCAGCGCATCAATAGCGGCTTGCGCCTTGCCCTCATAGTTGGTATTATATAGTCCTGTTGCTCCCGCCACCTTAATAATCTCCATGCCTGCATAAACGCCAATTCCTTGAATTAAATCGACCGCTGAAATGACCGCCGACTGCTCAATTCCCCACATCTCTTTCAGCGTCGGCATGGCAGGCTTATAGCCAGGCGACCATGGGCAGATGAAATCGGCAGTGTCTTTGCCTGCTGCGGCTCGCTTCTGATTGACAGGATGATTTTTCAGCAATCTGCCCGACTGGGCGATTAAATCACGCAATAGCTGCGCTGTGTCTTCCGCCTCAGGCGTTTGTGCTTTGGGCAGATAATCAGCATAAAGCTTACCCGGCACATCATGCGGCGGCGTGCAGTCGAGTTCTTTCACTCCTCCTTTCACCACCAACACATGACGATAGGAAACGCCTTTATGGAAAATCACCTTATCCGAACCGAGTTTCTCATTGAGGAAGTCAATCAGCTCATGCGCTTCGGTATCGGAAATATGACCTGCCGAGTGGTTTTTGATATTACCCTCTTTCACCGAAATCAGATTGAGGCGCATTGCCATGTCTCCTGACTCAAGTTCCACGCCCATGCTTGCTGCTTCGAGCACACCTCTCCCCTCATAAATCGAGGGCACATCATATCCCAACACCGCCATGTTAGCCACCTCACTGCCAGGGTGCATACTGTCGGCAACAGTCTTAAACCGCCCTGTCCGCCCCAACTTCGCCAATCGGTCGATGTGGGGTTTATTTGCCATTTGCAATGGTGTTTTGTTTCCGTAGGCTTGTAACGGCTCATCTGCCATCCCATCGCCAAGTATGATGAGGTGTTTCATAATTAAAGCCCCCTCCAGCTCCCCCGAGGGGGAGAATAAGAAGCCCCTCCCATCCTCCCCGAGGGGAGGAGTAAAGGCACAGGGTTAATAAGTTTCTAATTAAATTATCTAATATCTCTACATATTTGTGGTTCTAGTCCCTCCCCCTCGGGGGAGGTTAGGAGGGGGCTACTTCGACACCCGAATAATATCAGCAAAGACACCCGCAGCAGTTACTTCCGCACCGGCTCCATATCCTTTGATAATCATCGGATATTCATTATATCGCTCAGTGGTGAACATCACCAAATTATTGCTTCCTTGCAAGTCATAAAATGGATGCGTTTTGTCAATTTCTTTCAAGCCTATTTCGGCTGCGCCATTATCATAGGTCGCCACAAATCGCCAACATTTATCTTCGGCATCAATGCGCTGACGATTCTTTTCAAACTCTGCATCGAGCTGTGGAATATTTTTCCAGAACTCCTCAATCGAGCCTGCAAAGAAGTCATCGCTGATGAATTTATTTACTTTCACATCTTCGCCATCAATCCGATAGCCAGACTCACGTACCAAGATGAGCAACTTGCGCATCACATCCACCCCACTCAGGTCAATGCGTGGGTCAGGTTCGGCATAGCCTTCTTCTTTCGCCAAGCGAATAGTTTCGCTCAGTGGGATTTCAGCAGAAATAGTATTGAAAATATAGTTGAGCGTACCTGAAAGCACCGCTTCAATCTTAATCACCCTATCGCCCGAGTTCACCAAATCATTAATCGTGTTGATGATGGGCAGACCAGCTCCCACATTGGTTTCAAAGAGGAATTTCACACCTTTATTACTTGCCAAGTCTTTGAGCATCTTGTAGTTTTCATACTTTGATGATGCTGCCACCTTATTAGCTGTAACAATCGACACGTTGGCTGCCAGCAAGTCCTTATATATATATTGTGTTTCGCTCGATGCGGTGCAATCCACAAAGACCGAATTATAGATATTCATATTGACAATCTCTTCTTTGTAGGCTTCTAGCGAAGAAACTTTCTCGGAGCTTGCCAACTCTTCTTTATAGTTAGTCAGGTCGATACCCTCGCGAGTAAGCAGCATCTTCTTGGAATTGGCAATTCCCACGACTTTAATTTTAAGATGGTTGGAAGCGAGCAATTTCTCTTGCTGCTGCTGAATCTGACGGAGCAGACTGCCGCCCACCAAACCGATGCCCAAAAGAAACACATTCAACTCGGCATTTTCCGAAAGGAAGAACGATTCATGCACCAAATTCAGCGTCTTGCGCAAGTCTTTGGTGTTCACCACCCACGAGATATTTAATTCCGAAGCCCCTTGGGCAATAGCAATCACATTGATACCATTTCGCCCTAAGGTGGTGAAGAGTTTTCCCGCCACGCCTGTGGTTCGCTTCATGTTCTCCCCCACGATTGCCACCACCGAAAGGTTATTATCAATCTCCACTTGATTAATCCTTCCCGCCGCAATCTCAAGTTCAAACTCGGCATGAATGACACGTTCCGCCAGAGCAACCTTAGCACTCTCAATGGCTAGTGAAATGGAGTTTTCCGATGAAGCTTGCGAAATCAAAATCACATTGATATCCTCGCTTGCCAAAGCGGTGAACAGGCGCATCGAAATACCCGACACCCCGACAATCCCCAATCCTTGCACCGTTACTAGGCTGATATCTGAAAGCGACGATATCCCCTTAATGGGAGCTTGCCGCATCTTCACCGGATTGCTATGAATAAGCGTCCCCCTAGCTTCGGGGTTGAGTGTATTCTTGATATAGGTTGGAATGCTCCGTTGATAGACAGGCAGAATTGTGGGCGGATAGACCACCTTTGCGCCAAAATTAGAAAGCTCCATCGCTTCGGCATAGCTTAGCGAGTCGATGACATACGCCTTACTAATCACACGTGGGTCGGCAGTCATGAAGCCATCCACATCGGTCCATATCTCTAAAGATTCAGCTTGAAGAGCTGCCGCAAAGATAGCTGCGGTATAGTCGGAACCTCCACGCCCAAGGGTTGTGCAGCTGCCATCGGTGCTCGAAGCGACAAATCCGGGCACAATCGCCACACCATGACAATCGGTAAAGTCTGTTCGGATGAGCGCATCGGTGATGGTGAAATTCACATTCGCCTTACCATATCTATTATCGGTCTTAATCAATTTTGAAGCATCTACATGACGAACAGCAGGCAACACCGACTGAAAATATTCCCCAATAATTGCCGATGATAGTTGCTCGCCAAAGCAACACACCTTATCGAGTGTCTGAGGCGAGAGTTCTTTAATCATCGACACGCCCTCAATCACACGCCCGAGCTCATGGAGCTTTGCGCTCACATCTTCTTTCACCTTCGCTGCATGCTCGCCTTTCAACAATTCATCCACCATCTGAATGTGCCTATCGCTGATAGCCTCAAACTCAGTTTTGAAATACTCCGTGCCCATCAATGCCAAACGAGCTGCGCTAATAATTTTATCTGTAACTCCGCCAAAAGCTGAAACTACCACGACCACATCGTCGGACTGGCTCGCCACAATCTCTTTTATTCTCTTGATGTTTTCTGCACTTCCCACGGAAGTGCCACCGAATTTTAAAACTTTCATCCTATGTTTAGTTTTATCTTTTTGTGTAATATTTCAGCGTAAAAATAGAACTATTTCATTTAAAACTCGCATTAAATGAATTGAAATGTTAATTCTCGCCCTAGAGTTAACATCAAAATGATAGATGATGTATGCGTTTACTTCAAAATACAACAGCCTAACCATTGCAACATTGAATAATATCAACCATTGCAAAGAAATTCGCATCAATTCAACAAAACGAAAAAAAATCCGATTAAGCACCACATGGTGTTTAATCGGATTTGTTATTTCTAGCTCTCCCCCCCTTGAAGAGAAACTCCCCTACTCTTCCTCAGGCGAAGCCTTAAAAGAATCAGGAGTTACGGCTGCTAGAATCTTCTCTTCCAATTCTGCTGCTAGTTCGATATTGTCGATGAGGAGCTTGCGCACCGCTTCACGACCTTGACCGAGCTTAGTGTCGCCATAGCTGAACCAAGAGCCGCTTTTCTTAATCACATTCAACTCCACACCAAGGTCGATGATTTCGCCTGTTTTTGAAATCCCCTCGCCATACATGATGTCAAACTCCGCTTTGCGGAAGGGAGGGGCTACTTTGTTTTTCACCACCTTCACACGAGTGTGGTTACCCATCACATCTTCGCCATCTTTGATTTGACCAATACGGCGAATATCCAAACGCACCGAAGCATAAAACTTCAAAGCATTACCACCTGTGGTGGTTTCAGGGTTACCAAACATCACACCAATCTTTTCACGCAATTGGTTGATGAAGATGCAACAAGTTTTAGTCTTATTAATATTACCAGTGAGCTTACGCAAGGCTTGCGACATCAAGCGAGCTTGCAGACCCATTTTTGAGTCGCCCATATCGCCTTCAATCTCCGCCTTAGGCGTCAAGGCTGCCACCGAGTCGATCACCACAATATCAATTGCGCCTGAACGAATCAAGTTGTCGGCGATTTCGAGTGCTTGCTCACCATTGTCGGGTTGCGAGATGAGTAGTTCATCAATATTCACACCTAGTTTTTGCGCATAGTAAGGGTCGAAAGCATGCTCCGCATCCACGATAGCGGCGATGCCTCCTGCTTTTTGCGCTTCAGCAATGGCGTGAATTGCCAATGTGGTTTTACCCGATGATTCAGGACCATAAATTTCGATGATACGTCCTTTAGGGAAACCACCCACTCCGAGCGCAATATCCAAACCAATCGAGCCAGTCGAGATGGTGGGTACTTCCTCTTGCACCACATCGCCCAATTTCATGATGGAACCTTTGCCATAGCTTTTTTCAATTTTCTCCATGGTCAGCTGAAGTGCTTTCAGCTTGTCAGCATTTTGTTCTTTTGCCATTTTGTTTTGTTTAAGCCCTTAGCCCCATACTTCGACTGCGCTCAGCAACCAAGGCACAGGGTTTATTTATTTATCTATTTCTATTTAATTCTAACATGTCGCCCCGATGGGGCTTTGCAGGGAGGTTGATTTCCCCTATCCCCCGGGTTGAAACCCGGGGCTACAAAAATGTCGCCCCGATGGGGCTTTGTGGGGTGATTGATTTCCCCTATCCCCCGGGTTAAAACCCGGGGCTACAAAAATGTCGCCCCGATGGGGCTACCATTCTCCATTCTCAACTCTCCATTCTCAACTCTCCATTCTCAACTCTCAACTCATCTCACACACGAGTCTTTCTCCCACTTCTCGCAACACTACTTTTATTTCTGCTGTGCGTTCATCATTCGGCTTTTTTATACCATAAATATATTTCAACAGCAAGCTTTTATCTATTCCCACTCGCTGTGCCACTGCCGACACATTAAGCTCCCCAAAGCGATTGAATATTCGAGCGATTTCATTATTATATTCAGGCTCTTCCTTCTCCAAAAAACTACTCATGTGAATATCTTCGTCCAATTCTTCCCAGCGAATAGCGGTGCCACGAAGATAGATTTCAAACCTATCTCGCTGCCACTTTTCCGCCTCTTTCAGAATCGGGAAAGCTTCTAAAGGACGACTATACACCTTGTCATCATCTGCCAACAGATATATTCGCTCATTTTCAAACCATATGTTTTTAATTTGCTTCATTGCTGTCCTCTTTAGTCGTGATATTCATACCATGCTTTGATAATTTCAGCTTTATACATTTCTGCTAATTTCAACGCATTTCTCAATTCTCCTTGCTTCAGACCATTATTATATACCAACTTAATTTCTGGCTCTATCTCTATCTTTGCATCGCAATCTCCTTTCACTACATGGACATGCACTGGTGCATGGTCTCCTGAAAAGAAGAAAAAACGAAGCCCAAATATAGTAAATAATGTTGGCATTGTAATTAAGTCCCCCGAAAGCCCCCTCCATCTCCCCCATACTTCGACTGCGCTCAGCAACCAAGGGGAGGGTAATACTTCGACTTCGCTCAGTAACCGAGGCACAGGGTTTATTTATTTATCTATTTCTATTTAATTCTAACATGTCGCCCCGATGGGGCTTTGCAGGGAGGTTGATTTACCTATACCCCGGGTTGAAATCCGGGGCTACAAAGATGTCGCCCCGATGGGGCTGCCATTCTCAATTCTCAATTCTCAATTCTCAACTCTCTTAGTTTCCACAAATATAAATGAAAGTTTTGAAGTAATCGCCAAAGGGAATAAAAAAACAAGGATTCTTCGCTTCGAACATAATGGGTAAGCTCACAAGTCCATAGGACTTGACTGTGCATAACCCCCAGATTCATCTGGGGGCGAAAGTAGAGACGAGGCATGCCTCGTCTCCACAAATACAAAGCAAAAAAAAAGGAACACTCTTGCGAGCATTCCTCTTTTTGTATGTTGAAAATCTAGTGGGATTATTCAGCTATGGAGAACACTTTACTCCATAGAGTCATTCCACCTGTTACATAAGGATCATATCCTGATTCTGAAGCTGCGGTAATTTTAAAGTCATTCACGCCTGATGCTACATTCACACTAGCACCTGTACCTTTTGCTAAATTACCCTTGATTTCGATAGATGCTCCTGCACCTTGCACGTCGATTGTTGGAGAATAAAGCCAATTGAAAGCTCCGTTCACCACCAATTTAGCACCTGCTTTAAGCACCAAAGTACTTTTTGAAAGATCAAGTGTGTTGTTGATTGTTAAAGTTGAGTTTGCACCCACAGTAATTGTAGCAGCTGTACCGTCGCCTGCTTCTGCATAGTTGAAAGTAGCTTTAGTTCCTGTTGATACATTTCCTTCAGCAAAAAATGTTGCAGACACACCATCAGCGATAGTCAAAGCAGCACCTTCCACAGTCAAAGAAAGCTCAGGATTAGCAGTTAGTTGGCTTGCATTTGTAATGAAAGCAGCGTTTTGTTTTACCACTAATTCACCACCTGTTACCACTACGTTGTTTGTTTGAGTCAATGCTTCTGCATTGATAGTAGTTGTTCCAGCAGTTACAGTCAAGTTGTTTACTTTTGATTCGGCAGCCAAAGAGAAATCAGCAGCGGCAGTCAATGTACCACCGATGTGGAAATAACCTGAGTTCCAAGTTGAAGTTCCTGTTACTTTTGCATTATAGATAGATGAATAGTATCCATTGTAAGTTCCTTTCAATGTACTCACACCTGTTGCATCATCAAATGCAATACCTTCCACCGAAGAATCAGTAGCCATTGTTTTCAGTACTTTCACACCATCACTACCAGCAGCCACGAAGATATAATCACCAGCAGTAGTAGCTTTTACATTGTTGGCTGAACCTGCAAGATCCAATGCACCTTGCAATTTGATACTTAGCAAGCTAGAACCTATTTTGCGAATCACCACACCTGAAGCACCTTCGGCAGCAATAAGATAACTACCGCTTGTAGTCAAAGCATTCACTGCATACTCAGAATCAGTATAACCCTCTCCGCTTGTATTCACACTTGAAGAAATATAACGTTCAGCCTGAATTTCGCCAGACGAGTTAGCAATACCCGAAACTCCCATTGCTAAGGTTGGCGTTGTTCCATTGACAAATCCCATCACACGTTGCGCACCCGCAGTAGCTGTTTCGCTACCAGCATCCATAGTAATTGCTTTGCTTGATTTGCTGGCAAGGTCAGCACCAGCATAAGTAACACATTGAGTTCCACTCACAGCATAAAGGTTAGTTCCATTCCAGCCCAAAGAGCGCAAGTCAGCCACACCATCAGTTTTGATAGTAGTGATATCTGCCTTACCGCTTGTAGCTACAATATTAAGCTCTACTACATAACCAGTAGCACCAGTAGCAACGAATACTCTATCAGAACCATCAACTGTAACCACTTCGATATCTTTCACCACATGGCTAGGCAATTCTAGCTGACCGATTGGATTACCCAAACCGTTAGTTACATCAAACACGAAGAAGATTGCCGCATGCTCATCATAGCTAGCAGCTGCACCACCTGCATAAAGATATTTACCATCAGAGCTCAATGCCACGGTGTTGATTTCATAGCTCGTGTTAGTTAAATAGTTAACAGTTCCTGTCTGCGTGTAATCTGACACATAAGCCACACCACCGCTCACATCAGAACCTTTTTTATTGAATGCCACATACACTTTATTGCCATTCACTGCCACATCAGCTGCTTGATAGTCTGCACCTTCTTTCAAAGGAATGTTGATTGTATTATTCAAACCGAAAGTCAAAGGCGCAACATCATAAGTTTCGCCTGCTTTCACTACGAAATCTTTAGCTGTAGTTACAATTGCACTTTGCTGATTGGCTGTACCATCGCCATCTTCAGAGTTGCCACTGTCGTCCTTCCATCCATCTCCTGTTTTTGTGTCATCATCGTCGTCGTTATTACAAGCCACGAAAGCTGTGCTAGCTACTAAGAGCCCAAGCACTAGATAGTTCTTCATTTTCATCTTTCTATTCTATTTATTTAATTATTTGTTTTGCGTAAATCTCCCCAAACTATAAACATCGGAAATAAAAGCTATAATCGAAATCTTATAATTTGAATATGCAAATGTAATACTATTTTTGGCATGACAAATATCAAGCCGTGTTTTTTTTCAACCTTACCGCAAGTTTCACCTAAAAGTAACTATTGACTTAAGGGGACTTCTAAAAATTAGTTTTTTAATTGGGGAAGCTGCTAAATACAGCTGTTGTTCATTTTGTTTTCTGAGAGCATCTTTTGCACTAATTTCTTAAACCATAGCAAGACATCCTAAATCTCACTATTGCCTATAAACAAGGATGTTACGAAAAATATTTTCTTAATAGGTAACGATTTAGAAACGAGCGAAGTTCATTATTTTACCTCGCTTTGCTTTTGCGCAAACACAAAGAACGACTTATGACTGCAAATATAGGAAAGTTTGTTTAGTGAGAAAAATATGGAAGAATTTTCTAAGTTTTTATCTCAAAGGAATTAGATATTAGTGAACGAACCATTCGCAGGGAACTTTAAAATTCCCCTACAGCACTGTGTCTGACTTAATCCACTTCCTTGCCATAAGTCATAATGCTTGCGCATCCATGTTTGCTTGCGCTTCTCTATTCTTTCCATGTGGACAAAGAAAAGTATTTGCTAGAAAATGGGAAATATGTAGTTGCTCGGATGGTTACCTAAAGATAGCTAAAGTCACTGCTTT
>JBKECD010000046.1:0-6917 GCA_047974225.1 Mangrovibacterium sp. | reverse complement strand
GGCTACGCCCACGGGCATCGACCTGATTCAAACCATCGAGAATGATTTGCTCAAGTCGGCAGAACTCACCGGGCAGTGGGAGCGCAAGCTCCGCTTGATTGAAAATGGCGAACTTGAGATGCAGCAATTCATGGTGGAGATGAAAACCATGGTGTGGGAACTCATTCAGCAGGTGAAGCTATCGCCCCGCAAGACAATTGCCATGCACAAAGAGGCGAAGCCTGCGGCAAAAGCACCAACCAAAGCAAGCACCGCGAAGCAAGTCAAAGCATTGACTTGTCCCAAATGTGGCAAAGGTGAGATGTTGAAAGGCAAGGCAGCATGGGGTTGCTCGCAAGTGCGTGAAAAAGCGTGCGACTTCATTGTGCCCTTCGAGCAATTCGGCAAGAAGCTCACCGAAAAACAATTTGAAGCTTTGGTGTCGAAGAAGAAAACGGCATCAATCAAAGGCTTTTCGCATGGCGAACTCAAAATTGACGGCAAACTGATTTTGAATGACAATCACACGATAAGCTTAGAAACCGAAATTAAAGCCGACACCGTTTGCCCATCTTGTGGGCAAGGCAAAATCCTAAAAGGAAGCACCGCTTTCGGCTGCTCGAATTATAAGAATTGTGGATTTAGGATGGCGTTTGTGGTGGGGGTGTAGGGGCTGCCTATGATAATTTTTGATTTCGATTTAAGCAATTATTCTTATCTTTGCAACAGCGGTAAAATTTACCGCTGTAAAAAAAGGACGATATGAAGTTTTATAATCGAGCGAAAGAGATAGCAGAATTGCAGCGAATCAAGGAGATGGCATATGGTGATCACTCCAAGCTGACAGTGATAACAGGTCGGCGACGAATTGGTAAAACCTCGCTTATTTTGAATGCGCTGAAAGATGAGGTGTTGGTTTATTTCTTTGTGAGCCGAAAAAGTGAAGCGGATTTGTGTGGGTCTTTTAGTGCGGAAATCGAGCGTAAGCTAGCTGTTTTTGTTCCGAAGATGGATTCCTTTGTTGAGGTCTTTCGTTTTCTGTTGGAGCAGGCGAAGAACCAAAAATTCACACTAGTGATTGATGAATTTCAGGAGTTTGTCAATGTTAATGAGTCGGTGTATAGCGATATTCAAAACTATTGGGATCAGTATCGCACAATGACGCATGTCAATTTCATTGTGAGTGGTTCGATTTATTCCTTGATGACAAAGATATTTCAAGACCGAAAAGAACCGCTCTTTGGTCGTGCCGATGCCATGATGAAGCTTGCGCCTTTCACCACATCGGTGCTCAAAGAAATCATGAATGATTATAAACCAAGCTATACGAACGATGAATTGCTGGCTCTCTACACCTACACGGGCGGCGTGCCGAAATATGTAGAGCTGCTGGTGGACAACAAAGCACTCACCATTCCCAAAATGATTCGATATATTTGTCAGTCTGATTCCCCCTTTATTGATGAAGGGCGCAATCTGCTCATTCAGGAGTTTGGGAAAAAATATGGCAACTATTTTTCTATCCTCGATGCTATTTCATCGGGCATAAACACCCAATCGCAGATTGAGGCATTCATGGGTGAAAAAAGTATTGGAGGGCAGTTGAATAAATTGGAAACAGTCTATGAGGTGATTAAAAAGCAACGTCCGATTTTTGCTAAAGAAGGTTCGCAAACTGTGCGTTATGAGATGTCGGATAATTTTCTTCGCTTTTGGTTTCGATATATTGAGAAAAACAGAACGCTTGTGGAATTAGGAAATTACGAGGGATTATCTCGCTTGATTCAAGATGATTATCCCACGTATTCAGGCAAAACTTTAGAGCTTTATTTCAAGCAGCAGATGCAAGAGAGTTTCAAATATCGAGCCATAGATTCGTGGTGGGAAACAAAGGGGGCGCAGCATGAAGTTGATATTGTTGCTATTTCGCTTGACGACCGCAATGCTTTTGTGGTGGAAGTGAAACGACAAAAAAAGAATTTCAAACCACAATTGCTTCAAAGCAAAATTGAAATCCTCAAAACAAAAGTATTAAATAAATATCAGATTGAGTCGGCATGTTGGGACATCAGTGATATGTAATTCAAAAACAATATGACAGGAAAAGACCTCAGAATAATCTTCATGGGAACACCCGATTTTGCGGTGGAAAGTTTGCGTGCCTTGGTGGAAGGTGGCTATAATATCGTAGGTGTAATCACACCGCCCGACCGTCCTGCTGGGCGGGGGCGACAAGTGCAACAATCGGCAGTGAAGCAATATGCCGAATCGGTGGGGCTGCACGTGCTGCAACCTGAAAAACTCAAAAATCCTGACTTCATTGCGGAGCTTGAAGCTTTGCAAGCCGATTTGCAAGTGGTGGTGGCGTTTCGCATGCTCCCCGAAGTGGTGTGGGCAATGCCGAGATTGGGCACCTTCAACCTGCATGGTTCTCTTTTGCCACAATATCGGGGCGCAGCTCCGCTCAATTGGGCCGTTATGAATGGCGACAAGGAAACGGGGGTAACTACCTTCTTGCTTTCGCACGAAATCGACACCGGCGCAATTCTTTTCCACGAAAAGATTGCCATCAATGCTGACGATAATGTAGGGACAATCCACGATGCACTCATGGTGATTGGCTCGAAGCTCGTGTTGAAAACGGTTGATGCTTTGGCGGATGGAAACTACACCCCAATGGCGCAAGATGAGTCGGTGGAACTGAAACCAGCACCCAAAATTTTCAAAGAGGATTGCAAGATTGATTGGAATCAACCGGCGGAGAAAATCCGGAATCAAGTGCGTGGACTTTCGCCTTACCCTGCCGCATGGACTGCCGTGCAAGATGCCAAAGGAAAGGAACTTAGCATGAAGATTTATGCCGTTCAGTTGGGCGAAACCTGCGAGGGCGAAAAGCCGGGAGCTGTGCAAACCGATGGCAAGACTTATCTGAAAGTAGCCACGGCCGACCGTTGGCTATTTGTCGAAGACATGCACCTAGCTGGCAAGAAGCGTTTGAAAGTAGCTGAGTTTCTGCGTGGAATGCCGCATGCGGGAGAAAACAAGTTGGGCTAAAGGCTTGGAGTTTAACTGAAAAATGATACTTTTGTTTGAAATCAAAATAAATAACTGTCTATGCGAAAACTTTTAATCATGGCGCTACTGGGCGCATCAACTATTATGAACTCTTGTTTACCCCCAAAGGATGCACATGTGAATCCTTTCTTCTCGGAGTATGACACTCCATTTCAAATTCCTCCTTTCGAGCAGATTATCCCTGCCGATTTCACCGAAGCTTTCGCTAAAGGTCGGGAAGAACAGAACGCCAATATTCAGCAAATTATTGCGAATGCTGAAGAGCCAAGTTTTGAAAATACAATTGAGGCAATAGAGTATAGCCATGAGTTGCTCACTAAAGTAGGGGCTGTGTTTTCTAATCTCACCAGCAGCAATACCAATGATGAGCTGCGAGCGATTGCAGCCGATTTAGCTCCAATCGCTTCGGCGCACAACGATGCCATCAGCATGAATGCTGATTTGTTTGCCCGAGTGAAATCGGTCTATGACAATCGTGAGAACTTGAATCTCGACCACGAGCAAAGCAAGTTGCTCGAAGATACCTATAAGAACTTTGTGCGCTCGGGAGCTTTGCTCGGCGAAGAGGATAAAGCGGCATTGAGTGCCATCAACCAAGAGCTTGCGAGCCTGACTTTGAAATATGGCGAAAATGTGTTGGCGGAAACCAACGCTTTTGAAATGCTGGTGGAAAATGAAGCCGACTTGGCAGGATTGCCCCAATCGGTGATTGCTAAGGCGGCCGCGTCGGCAAAAGATAAGGGCTATGAAGGTTGGCTCTTCACCACGCAACGTTCGAGTTGCGACCCATTTTTGGCAAATGCCGAGAATCGAGAATTGCGCGAGAAACTCTATAAAGGCTATATCATGCGTGGCGACAATGATAACGACCACGACAATAAAGAGATTGTGCAAAAGATGGTCAATCTTCGTCTGCAAAAGGCAAATCTTTTGGGCTATGAGTCGCATGCGGCTTATGTGTTGGAAAAATGCATGGCGAAGAATCCAGCCAATGTTTATGCAAAGATGAATAGCATTATGGAGAAATCTACTCGTGTGGCGAAGCAAGAACTTGCCGACATGCAGGCAATTGTGAATGCCGAAGGTGGAAAATTCAAAGTGCAAGCATGGGATTGGGCGTATTACACCGAGAAAGTACGCAAGCAGAAATTCGACCTTGATGCCAACGATCTAGCACCTTATTTCGAACTCAATAATGTGGTGAAGGGAGCATTCTTTACCATTAATAGTCTGTATGGTTTGCAAATCACACCGCTCGTCAATGTGCCGCTGCCTCACCCCGATGCGCAAGCTTTCGAGGTGAAAGAAGCCAATGGCGACCTAGTGGGGGTGCTTTATATGGATTTCTATGCGCGCAAAAGCAAGAAAGGAGGAGCGTGGATGAGTTCTTTCCGTAAGCAAGAAATCAAAAACGGGGAGTTTATCCACCCAGTGATTACTACTTGCTATAATTTCTCGAAACCTATCGAAGGGCAGCCTGCCTTGATTTCCTATGATGAAGCCACGACGGTTTTCCATGAATTGGGACATGCGCTCCATGGGCTGCTTTCCAAAACTAAATATTATTCGCAATCGGGCACTTCAGTGCCACGTGATTTTGTCGAGCTGCCCTCGCAAGTGCTCGAACATTGGGTGAGCACACCTGAGGTAATGGCGGTCTATGCGAATCACTATGAAACGGGAGAGCCCATGCCTGCCGAATTGAAAGAGAAAATGCTTGCTAGTGTCAAGTTTAATGAGGGTTTTATGACTACCGAATATATGGGGGCAACCTTGCTCGATATGGACTATCACAGTTTGACTAAGCCGATGACCGTTGGTGTGCGTGAGTTTGAAGCGCAATCCAATAAAGCTATGGGCTTACCGCCTGAAATCACCAATCGTTATCGAAGCACTTATTTCACGCATATCTTTGCTGGAGGATATTCCTCGGGATATTACGCCTACATTTGGGCGGCCATCCTCGACTCGGATGCTTTTGCAGCGTTTAAAGAAACAGGCAATGTGTTTGACCCTGAAACGGCTCGCAAATTCCGCACTCAGATCTTGGAAAAAGGAGGAACGGAAGAGTCAATGAAACTTTATAATGATTTTCGAGGTGCAGCACCTGATGAAAAACATCTATTGAACGATAGAGGACTGCTTTAATAGTTATGAGTTATGAGTTATGAGTTATGAGTTATGAGTTGGGCTGCGCAATTAATCACTGTTAGGTCTAACTCATAACTCATAACTCATAACTCTTTCCGAGTGTCCGCAATCGCCATTCTTTGGGGTAGTAATTGTTGTATCGGTTGCCGATACCTTTGATGAAGCCTAGTGGAATATTCTCAAAACAAATTAGTTCCCAATCCTTACTGTTACTATTCCACTCGAAATTCTCTCGGGCGAGAAATTGTAGCGCATTGGGCAGTGTCAGCTCTAGGCGAGTGAATGCCTCGGCATTCAATTCGGTGGAAAATGCTAATTCAGCTTCGGGTGAAAAGCTATTTTTTTTCTCGCTCGCCATTAAATTGCCAATCTTCACCAAGTTTAGTTTTTGCTGTAGATAAGAAATTTCTTTCTCCCACATTTTGGGGGCAAACTTGATTTGCTCCTTGTGCTGGAAAATGATTTTATCGTCATAGCTTGTCAGCCAATCAGTGGGATAGTTTTTCGTGGTCTGGAAGATACTTCGCATTTTCTTGGGGAAGCGCACTTCGGGCTCGTGGTTTCGCTTACGGAGCAAGCTGATGAAGAAACCTTCGCCACTCACTCGGTGGGGCAGAAAGCGATAGCCATACATGCCGTGATGTTCGATTTCATCGACACCCCAATTGGCATCAAGCGGAATGCGCACACTTTCAAAATCGTATTGCTCAGCTAGCCACTTCAAATTTTCCTCATTCTCGGTGGGGTTGAATGTGCAAGTACTATATATAAGGTATCCACCTGTTTTTAGGCAGGCAAGCGAGTCGGCAAAAATGCGTTGTTGGCGCAAGGTGCAGAGCTTGGTGTTTTCAACGCTCCACTCGTTGGCAGCTTTGGCATCTCTTCGGAATAGCCCTTCGCCCGAGCAGGGTGCATCAATCAGCACGACATCAAACAAAGCTCCGAGTTCGCCAAATTGCTTGGGGTCGTTGCTCGAAATGATATGATTGGGATAGCCCCATTTGCTGAGATTTTCATGCAGAATAGGCACTCGTGAGCGGATTAGCTCGTTGGAAACGAGCAAGTCATCTGCTTTTATCAGGCTGTTGAGGTGGGTCGATTTACCACCGGGTGCAGCGCACAAATCTAAAACCAATTGCGGATTTTCAGTTTGAACCATTTTGAATGCTTGTGCCAAAAACATCGAGCTAGCCTCTTGCACATAGTAAGCCCCAGCATGCCAAAGAGGGTCGAATGCAAAGTTGGGGCGTTGATTTAGAAAGAATGCTTGCTCGCACCATTCGATTTTTTCGTGGGAGTCATTGGGATTATTTTTTTTTGGATTCAAACGAATGCTTGTGCGGACATCGTTTTGCAGCGCATCAATAAATTTTGGGGCTTCGTTTGGGAATTGGGCTTCAATACGTGTGATGAAATCCAAGGGGAGTTGAGGAGCGGTAGTCATTGGTTTTATTTTGAAACAAAAAAAGTTAGCAGAATTATTCTGCTAACTTTCAGGTAATAGGATGGTTTTTCGCTTACAGGCGAAAGCCTTTATTTAATAAGTATCCAAGCGTCTGGATAGTCATATTTGTAATCCTCAGCCACATCATAGGCTGTCTTTTTATTGTCAGAAGAAAAGCAAGCTACGCGGAATTTTTCCATGTTTAAGCCACGATTTCTCTGCACCACCATGCCTTTTTCGCCACGACGCTTCAGGGTGCCCACGTAGC
>JBKECD010000126.1:0-3044 GCA_047974225.1 Mangrovibacterium sp. | reverse complement strand
TTGCATGTGTTAGGCCTCCCGCTAGCGTTCATCCTGAGCCAGGATCAAACTCTTCGTTGTTTAAAAAAAATAAAATTGTCTTTGACTGATTACTCTCAAACTAAAACAATTTCGCGTAAATAACCTTCTACCTTTTCAATATTTTCAATGAACTTTGAAGCGTGGCGGTGCGCTTGGGCCGCGCCGCTTTAGCTGCGCTGCTTGGGCTTTCGCCGATTGAACCGCTGTTGCCTTTTCGTTCTCCACTCAGTATTAAAACCTGAGCGAAACGGACTGCAAAGTAAATACTAATATTTGAACCTTGCAACTTTTTGAAGAAATATTTTTCAAAAATCTTTTTCCTTAAGAACGTTTGCCTTTTCGTAATTCGTAATTGACAATTCGTAATTCCTGAAAGCGAGTGCAAAAGTAATGCTTTATTTTTTACCTCCAAATGTTTTGAGAAGTTTTTTGAAAATATTTTTCGAGGAAATTTCTTCAAAAGACGCTCTAAATATCCGACAAACGCATTAATCACATCAAAGCAACACTCTTTACATTTGTCGTAATCATCTGTCTTCAAACTCCATAACCCATCACATCACAGCCCACGCATACTCAACTGAATGCGCTGGCGTGCCAAATCGACCTCTGCCACTCGCACCGTCACTTGCTGACGAAGCTTCACCACCTCGCTCGGGTCGCTGATATATTTATCTGCCATTTGCGAAATGTGCACCAATCCATCTTGCTTCAAACCAATATCAACAAAAGCGCCAAACTTAGTGATGTTGGTCACGATGCCAGGCAGCACCATGCCCTCATGCAGGTCGTCCATACTATATATATTAGCAAAGCTGAAAGCGGTGAGCTGCTCGCGAGGGTCGAGCCCCGGCTTGAGCAACTCCTTGCTGATGTCTTGCAAGGTGGGCAATCCCACCGACTCACTCACATACTTTTGCAGCGAAATCGACTTCACCAATTGCTCATTGCCAATCAAATCCGCCACCGAACACTTTAAATCCTTTGCCATTTGCCCCACCAGCGCATAGGCTTCGGGGTGAACAGCCGAATTGTCTAACGGATTCTTCGCTTGCGAAATCCGCAAGAACCCAGCACACTGCTCAAAAGCTTTCGCCCCCAAGCGAGGCACTTTCTTGAGCTCCGCTCTCGATTGAAACGCTCCGTTAGCTGCCCGATAGTCCACCACATTTTGCGCCAACTGCGCCCCTAGCCCCGACACATAGCTGAGCAACTGCTTCGAAGCCGTATTCACATTCACCCCCACACTGTTTACTGCCGACTCCACCACCCTATCGAGCGATTCACGCAACTGCTTTTGATCGACATCGTGCTGATACTGCCCCACTCCAATCGACTTGGCATCAATCTTCACCAGCTCCGCTAGTGGGTCAATCAGTCTTCGACCAATCGACACCGCGCCACGCACCGTAACATCATAATCGGGAAACTCCGCCCGTGCCACTTCCGAGGCCGAATAAATCGACGCACCATCTTCGGAAATCAGATAGACCCCCACGCCTTCAGGCAACTTGCAGCTTTTCACAAAGCTCTCCGTTTCGCGTCCTGCTGTGCCATCGCCAATCGCAATAGCTTCGATTTGATATTTCTGAAGTAGATGCTCCAATTCGTGCGCACTCTCCGAGCGTTTGTTTTGGGGAGGATGCGGATAAATCGTACTATTATATCTCAGATTGCCTTGCGCATCGAGACACACCAATTTGCACCCGGTGCGAAAACCAGGGTCGAGCGCCAGCACTCGCTTTTGCCCCAGCGGAGCTGCGAGCAACAACTGCCGAAGGTTTTCCGCAAAAACTTCAATCGCTTCCTTATCAGCTTTTTCTTTGTGCAGTTTGAAAAACTCGTTTTCCATCGAGGGAGAAAGCAATCGCTTGTAGGCATCTTTCACTGCCGTTTGAATCTGGTCGGCAGCATCACCCGACGAGCGCACAAACTGACGATCCAACCGTTCCAAGCATCGTTCTTCTTCAATGCCGATGTTCAAACGCACAAAACCCTCCTTTTCAGCACGCATCATGGCAAGCATTCGGTGTGAAGGACACTTCTTCAAGGGTTCATTCCAATCGAAATAATCTTTATACTTAATACCCTCTTCCTCTTTCGCCTTCACCACTTTAGTTTGAATCGTTGCGCCCACTTCAAACGACTTGCGCACCATGCCACGAGCCCTCTCGCTTTCATTCACCCACTCTGCAATAATATCACGTGCGCCTTGCAAAGCTTCATCAGCACTCGCCACCTCGCCTTTGGCAAAACGCTGCGCTGCCTCTTCCACATCACGCACATTTTGGCTCATCAACATCTTTGCCAGCGGCTCTAAACCTTTCTCTCGGGCAACAGACGCTTTAGTCTTGCGCTTCGGTTTATAAGGCAGATAAATATCTTCAAGCTCCGTGCCGTTCCAGCAATTCAGGATGCGCTTTTCGAGTTCGGGCGAAAGTTTTTCTTGCTCTGCGATGGTACTCAAAATGCTTTCCTTGCGTTTGAGCAATTCTTCCAACCGTTGCTTTTCCGTTTGAATTGCACCCACTTGAACTTCATCAAGCGATCCTGTACGCTCCTTCCGATAGCGTGAAATAAAAGGGATAGTTGCCCCTTCATTGAGGAGCTCAAAAGCGTGTTCCACCTGCCACTTTTGCAGGCTTAGCAAGTCAGCGACTTTAGGTATTAATTGTTCTTGCATAATCATCATTTTCAAAAAGGGCTGCAAGATACAACAAAACCCCTACTTTTGAAACAAAAAAAAAGACGCATCAAAAGGCCAATTCAACCTTTCGACACGCCTTTCTATTTCACACACCCACTCCGCTATGCCTGATCCAAGACTTCTCTTTCGCCCTCACTTTTCCCCACACGCTTATACGCATAGAGATTTCGTCCCCTGATGATCGAATCCACCGCCACAATAAAGTCCTCACAGCCACTATCCACATCAAGCGACATAGCATTCAGATAAACCACCAACTCGCCATTGAGCAACTGCAAAAGCTGCTTTTTCAATTCTGAAGCATTCGGCTGATTGA
>JBKECD010000141.1:0-10080 GCA_047974225.1 Mangrovibacterium sp. | reverse complement strand
CCTTCGGGCAACATTAACGCTATTAATTGCTGATTTAATTCTTCGGTCATCTTCGTATTATTTTGAAAATACAAAGATGAAGTTTTTTACGCTTAGACCCAAAAATATCCCCTGTCCCATTTAAATCCATTGCAGATAAGAATTTCAGAAAAATGAAACACTTTGGAGGATGTTAATTACATTTGAAATGTTGAAATGTGAAAATTGGTCGTCATACATTAATGTGCAAAGACAATATCTCGCACGACCATGTCCATGACCAACTGTTCAAAGACTATATTTTGCGCGACCATGTCCATGACCGATTGTTCAAAGACTATATTTTGCGCGACCATGTCCATGACCAATTGTGCAAAGACTATATTTTGCGCGACCATGTCCATGACCAGCTGTGCAAAGACTATATTTTGTGCGACCATGTCCATGACCAACTGTGCAAAGACTATATTTTGTGCGACCGTGTCAGTGCACAATTGTGCAATCGAGGCTGTTTTGGATTGTTCCAGCTACTCTTTATTTTTCAAGTAATTTTTTCAAGTAATCAATCGCTTCGTCGATGATGCGATCTTTTCCGTCATTGGTCATATCAACAGAAATATCAGGCTCGATGCCAAACTCGATGTGTTTCTTGTCTTTATCATAGAGTGGATTGCGTGAGAAGCGCACCTGCCAGCCGTTATATAGTTCGCTTGAAAAAGGTGCACCGCCACCGCCACCGGTCTTATCGCCAATGATGGTTACGTTTTCCAAGCAGCTCATTGCCGACACAAAATTATTGGTTGCACTATATGAACTCCGATTGGCAAGCACCACAATATTCCCCTCATAAAGGGCGGCACCTTCGGGCTCTAAATATTGTGGAAAGTATGAGCTGTAACTATCGCCCACTCCCTCTTTATATCTGATGTAGCCATAAATCATTTCCTCGGGCGCAAATGCCGAAGCAAACAGTTGAGAATAATAGAGCGAACCGCCACCATTATCACGCACATCAATGATTAGCCCCACGATATCGCCAAACTGGCTCAATGCTGTTTGCAGCAAATCGGTGCTAAATTCATTCATAAAACTTCTATAATAGAGATAGCCTACATTGTTTATCTTCTGAGCATACAGTCCGCCAAGAATTTTAAAGTCTGCACCCAGATAATTGCGCTCCAAGATAGTGCGATTGAAGTTCTGCGGATAGTCGAGATACCAATCCCAATAGCGCGACACATCGAAACCAGACACTAAATTCACGTGCCCATCTTTCAGCTCATTGAGCATGTCGGCACACACCGTAAAGAGAGCTTCATCGCTCATGTCGTCGGAAACCTTTGCTTGATAGACCTCGCCAATCGAGTCCCAATTGATTTCCTTATATTCCAGATAGCAATAATTGTCGTTCACTTGCTGCCAAAGCAGGTTGAAATTTTCAGTTGGAGTTCCTCCTATTTCTGAAATGTCATTATCGAAGCACGAAGTGAGGAGCAATAACATTGCCCCAAGTAGGTATAGTTTTTTATTTGTGTACATAGTTTGACCTGTTAAAAGGGTATCCAATAGAAAAAGTGTGAAGCACCACCTGCTTGTGATTATTATTAAGGTTCAAGTTCATATAGTCGATGCTATATCGTAGGCGCATGGTGCGTTCTGGTTTGCGCTTCTTCGCCTTGAGCTTAATATCGACATTGAAATCATTGTGCAGTTGAAAATTGGTTTTGAAGCTGCCAATGCGAAATCCATCAAGTGGATTGGCATCTTTTTCGCTGAGAATATAGGGAAACGAGCTGCTGTATTCCGAACCCATATAGATTCCCACCAATGGCAGGGTAAATTCATTGTAGAGATTGAATTGCCGACCGCCAATGATAAGTTTTTTCTCCAAACCCACCGAAAGCCCAGTCATGTTATTGAGATTGAAGTAATACGGATTATTGGCATTGCTCGCTTTTACATCAATTCCCCAATCGAACCAATAAGCCCAGCCCACAGAAAGCGCAGGAAATCCTTCGGAAATAAAATTGGTGTTTATCAGATAGCGTTTGTTCAGGATAAACTGATATTGAAGCGAAATAGCTGTTGTGATATCCAAATCGCCCTCACCATAAGGATATTGAGCAAGCAACATATTGGTATAGCTATTCTTTGAGGTGATTTTCCCCTCAAACTGCCGATACTTACTTCGTGATGTCGAAAAATTCATGTTTTCATAGACCAAAGGCGAAAGGAAGCTCACTTGCTGTTTTCCACCGCCGATTCCCCACAGGCGAACCTGATAGGAAATGCTGTCTTGCTGTTGTTCATCTGTCTGCTTTTGCTCCAGCTTTTGCGCCCAAGTGGCACAGCTAAAGCCTAGCGCAAGCAGAAGTGTGATAATTTTGTTCATATTAATATCTCCGTTAGATTACGTTATACTCTCGCAGCATTTTGCTTTTCACTCGGGAAAAACCTTCTGCGGTCATGCCCAAATAGCTCGCCAAATGCTTAAAGGGCAGCAGCCCAAAAGTAGCTTTATTCGATTTTATGAAATTTAGGACTCGCTCGCGGCAGGGCTTCTTTGTTTCCGCAATGTGATTCATCACATCATCGCTAAACTGACAGACCACAAGCATAAACATCTCTAGAAACTCGGGGAATTGATTCACTAGGCGAATTAAATCTTCGTGCTTCAATTGCACCACCTCGCTAGCGGTCAGCAATTCACATGAAAAGCTAATTTTGCGCTCTCGCTTGCGAAACATCGACTGTATGGGCGATGTAATCTGCTCTTCGCCCACCAGCCAAAGCGTTTGGTCTTTCCCCTTGATGTCTTGCATATATACCCGCGCTAGCCCTTGTTGAATGAAAAAATAGTCGCAACAATTGTCGTTAGCCAAAAATAAATGTTCGTTTGGAAGATAGGTCTTCACTTCGATTGCCTCGCGCAGTGCTTCTTCTGCATTTTTACTCAGCAAAATGTGTTTTTTCAGATATTCTATCATAATTAGAGATTAGAGTTGTGATTACTTTGCGGAAGTCAAATCAAGTGCAAATATAAAGCAATAAATCACATATGCAAAGTATATTTTTATTTTTCTAGTAAAAAGTGCGGTTGCTGAATTTTGCAACATGCTATTTCACAATCGTTTTGCAACTGTTGTTTTTTGGCGTTGAAATTATCCTTTTATTTCTTGCAAGATGAATCTTTCGACAAGATGCTGTCAAATCGCATAGATTTCCTTTTGAAAAACTAATTTTTAGCAGTTCCCTTTCGTAAAAATCATTAGTTTTGCACTTATACAAACGCATGCTAATCGGAATTACTAATTTCATCATGGCAACAAAAAGACAAGTTCGCACCATTGAAATAAAAGAGGAAATGCTCGACACGGTGCGTCGAATGCTAATTAAACATGGGTTCTATTACCTGAATGTGAAGACCTTTGGCGAGGAGTCGAAGGTTGATGTGTCGGCACTATATCGGCACTTTGGCGGTTTTCAAGAGTTGCTCGATACCTATCTTGCGCGGCAAGATTTCTGGTTGAACAGCCTGCGGAAAGAAGATGCAACGGAAGCCGACAATCCGATTGATTTCCTCAAAGAGATTATCAGGGATCAATTTGAATTGGTTTGGAAAAACGAGGATTTTCAGCAGATATTAGTTTGGGAGCTTGCCGACAAGGTCAACGACACACTAGCACTGACTGTGAAAAGGGAAATGTTTTCACGAAAGTTGCTCGCTCAGGGGGAGGATATGTTAAGTGCGCAAGGCATCAAATTTAATTATATCATCGCACTCATCTTTGCTGGATTCTACTTTTTAATTTGTCACAAGCATCGGGGGGATTTCTGCACCGTCGATCTAAGCTCGCCCGAAAACAAGGAGGAATTACTCTGCACCATTTTTTGGCTGGTGGACGTGATTTTTGAAAAAGTGGAACAGACAAACGCCTTGCAGCAAGTGGCAATCCAAGCACACCAAGAGGGACTTTCATCTGAGCTTATCGCCAAAATCACGAAACTTTCGATGGAGGAAGTGGAGCGATTGAAAAGATAGGTTCTACATTGCTTGTGGTGAGTAAGACTTAGAAGTCCGCTAGAACTTGATTTTCTGAAAACAAAAAAAGTCCATGCAGATGTGTGCATGGACTTTTTTGTTCTCAGAAGGAATGCTAATACCGATAATGCTCGGGTTTGTATGGTCCTTCCACCTTTACGCCGATGTAGTCGGCTTGTTCTTTGGAAAGCTTAGTGAGCTTCACACCGATTTGCTCCAGATGCAAGCGAGCTACTTCCTCATCAAGGTGCTTAGGCAGGCGATAGACATCTACGGCATAATCGTTTTGCCATAACTCGATTTGTGCCAAGGTTTGATTGGTGAATGAATTGCTCATCACAAAGCTTGGGTGTCCTGTGGCGCAGCCGAGGTTCACTAATCGTCCTTCAGCTAAAAGATAGATGGCATGACCATCTGGATAGACATATTTATCTACTTGAGGCTTGATGTTGATTTTCTGAATGCCTGGGGTGGCTTCCATCTTTGCCACTTGGATTTCATTGTCGAAATGCCCAATGTTGCACACAATCGCTTGGTCTTTCATTTTTGAAAGATGTTCAGCGGTGATGATATCTTTGTTTCCCGTGGTGGTTACATAGATATTGCCTTCGGCAAGTGCATCTTCCATTGTTTTCACCTCGAAACCTTCCATGGCTGCTTGTAGCGCACAAATAGGGTCGATTTCCGTAATGATGACACGAGCTCCGTAGT
The DNA here is from genome assembly GCA_047974225.1 of Mangrovibacterium sp. Classification (GTDB taxonomy): domain Bacteria; phylum Bacteroidota; class Bacteroidia; order Bacteroidales; family Prolixibacteraceae; genus JBKEDC01. Next base: position 5,348 of record JBKECD010000141.1, on the reverse strand, counting down.
GGCGCATAGATGCGGCACATCCTTTGCCCACATCGCCATAGCCTGCCACCACACACACTTTGCCGGCAATCATCACATCGGTGGCACGCTTAATGCCATCTGCCAATGATTCACGACAGCCATAGAGGTTGTCGAACTTTGATTTCGTTACCGAGTCGTTCACATTAATGGCGGGGAACAGCAATTCGCCATGTTCCATCATCTGATAGAGGCGATGCACGCCTGTTGTGGTTTCTTCGCTCACGCCTTTCATGCCTGCTGCCACTTTCGTCCATCGTTGAGGATTTTCAGCGATGGTGCGTTGAAGGCATTTATCGAGCTCAATTTCATCTAAAGCTTCTTTTGCCGAGCTCAAGATGCTTGCATCTTTTTCGGCTTTCACCCCACGGTGAATAAGGATGGTGGCATCGCCACCATCATCCACAATGAGGTTCGGACCTAATCCATCGCCAAAGTCGAGTGCACGCTCGGTGCACCACCAATATTCAGCCAATGTTTCGCCTTTCCAAGCGAAGACTGGTACGCCAGCGGCAGCGATGGCAGCAGCGGCGTGGTCTTGTGTGCTGAAGATGTTGCAGCTGCACCAGCGCACATCAGCACCGAGTTCCACGAGGGTTTCAATCAGCACTGCTGTTTGAATAGTCATGTGCAAAGAGCCCATCACACGAGCCCCTTTGAGCGGTTTTTCGTTGCCATATTTTGTGCGCAATGCCATTAGTCCGGGCATTTCTTTCTCGCCGATTTCAATTTCTTTGCGTCCGTAATCGGCCAATGAAATATCGGCTACTTTGTATTCTTGAGTCATGCTTCTGAGTTGTAAGCGTCAAGAGTTATGAGTTATGAGTTATGAGTTATGAGTTGACCTAACGGTGATTAATTGCGCAGCCCAACTCATAACTCATAACTCATAACTCATAACTCAAGATTACCATTTATAAATAATTGAATTGATGTTCATGCCCGCACCGATAGAGCAGAGCACGATATGGTCGCCTTCACGGATGACATGGTCGTCCATTTTGCCGTGCACAATGACATCGAGCAGCGTGGGCACGGTGGCGGTGGAAGAATTGCCGAGCTTCTCGATAGTCATAGGCATGATTTCCGAGAATGGCACGTGTTTTTCGCCATACATATTAAATAGTCCTTTCAAGATGGCTTCGTCCATCTTTTCGTTGGCTTGGTGGATGAGTACTTTCTTGATATCGTGCAATTCCAATCCTGCTTTGTCGATGCTGTCTTTCACTAGGGCAGGCGCATGTTTTAGCGCATAGACGTACAGTCTATGACCAGCCATTTTGATGAATTGATCGTCTTTGGGATAGTCGGGGTTCAAAGAAGGACCAAAAACGAGCAAATCAGAATAAGGATTCACATCCGAGCGTGAAGAGTGGGCGATTAGTCCGATAGGTTCTTCGCTTGCGATGCCTTCCACTACGACTGCACCTGCGCCATCGGCAAAAATCATGGTGTCGCGGTCGTGAGGGTCAGACACTCTCGAAAGTGCGTCCGAGCCAATCACCAATCCACGGCGATAGGTTTTGCTTTTCAGGTAGGCGTCAGCTGAAATCATGGCTTGTGTCCAGCCGGGGCAACCTGAGATTTGATCCCAACACACACAAGAAGGATTCTCAATGCCGAGTTTTTGTTTGATTCGGTTGCCAAGCCCAGGGAGCGTATCGACATTTGTTCTGCCATGCGCCACATCGCCGAAGTTGTGCGATGAGATGATGAAATCTATCGTTTCGGGGTCGATTTTCGCATCTTCGATAGCTTTGCGAGCGGCAATGGTTGCCAAATCCGAAGTTACTTGGTCATCAGTGAGCCAACGTCGTTCTTTGATATTGGTGATTTCTTGAAATTTGGTAATAATTTCCTCGTTTGAGCGAGTAAATTTAGCTTTTGTTGAAGGGTCATAGAACTCGTAGTTCAAGAAATAATCGTTAGTAATCACTCGGCTAGGAATGCACGAGCCCGTTCCGATAATTTTAGTATATATCTTCATTTGCTTAAAATTGGGATATCGGATAATAGATATCGGATAATAGATATCGGATAACAGATATCGGATTTTGAGTGCAGCGTGCGAAGCTGCTGCGCTAATTATTTATTTTTTTTATTTTGAGTGTATTCTTGTCTGTCCTCCGAATATCTGAATAGCTGAAATCCGTCTTCGGTCAGCACGCCATAGGAGAAAAAGTTTATCCAATCACCCAGATTAATATATCTTGTTTTTTTATTTCCGAGGGGCAAATCTAGCAACAAATGTCGGTGTCCGAAAATGAAATAGTCAATATGCATCTTTTGTTGCACTGATTGGGCATAAACATACATTCCTTCTTGTTTTTCACCTTTAAATGGCACTTTTTCGTGCTGATGTCTTTTCCGTCTTTTGCTGCTCCATCCGTGGGCGATTCGATTGGCGAGGTTGGGGTGCAGTTTCGAGTAGCACCATTGCAGAAAGGGGTTGGTGAAAAGTTTCCTCAGAAAGAGATAGCTCTTGTCGAAGGGGTCGAGTCCATCGCCATGGGCGAGGAAAACTTTTTTGCCGAATATTTCCCACACTTCCTCATTTTTGTGCACGGTGATTCCGATTTCTTTGCTGAAGAAATCATCGGCCCAAATGTCGTGATTGCCGATGAAGAAATGAATGTCGAGCCCTTGGTCGCTCAATTCGGCGAGCTTGCCGAGCGTGCGTACATATCCACGAGGAATGACTGTGCGATATTCAAACCAATAGTCGAACAAATCGCCCATGATGAATAATTGCTTGGCATCGGCACTGATGCTGTCGAGCCATTGCACAAACAAAAGTTCTCGTTCGTGATTATCATCGAGCGCTTGCGCTCCGAGGTGTACATCCGAAACGAAGTATATTTTATTTTTTACCAAACCGTCGAACTTTATTTCAATAGCGTCTTGAGGGCTTTATCTAGCTGAGGACCTTGTAGGTTTTTAGCCACGATGTTTCCTTCTTTATCAATGAGATAGTTGGAAGGAACAGCTTTGACATTATAGTGAATGATGGCACTATTGCTACCTTTCATGTCGCCCACATTTGTCCAAGTGAGTTTATCTTCTTTGATAGCCGTTTTCCATGCTTCTTCATCGTCATCCACCGACACTTGGTAGATTTCAAAGCCTTTTTTGCGATATTTTTCATAGGCTTCCACCAAGGTAGGATTCATGATTCGAGAGTTTTTGTCGTAGGCCGACCAGAAGTGAAGTAGGATGCATTTTCCGAGATAAGAGCTTAATTTCACTTCTTTTCCGTGTTGGTCGGGGAGTGCTATTTCGGGCATGCTAGTGCCTTGTTCGTTGATGAATTGACGCAATTTTTGCGAACGGTCGATTTTCATCAGCTCGATAGTATTATAGTATAGCGCCTGAACGTGTTCAGAATTGGGGTAGAATGAGTGTAGTGCGGTGGCAGCTATTTGGAGCGAGCGTAAGTCTTGGATGACATAAGATTCATCGCTAAATTTTTGGTAGAGTGCGAGCACATTTGCCATCGAGAAAGGGTGGTTTTTGATGAACTCTTGGGCATATTCCACTTGAGCGTTTCGCACACTATCGTATTCGGCATCAAAATGTACTTTTTGCGTGGCGTAATTAGCATTGTTTCGAAGTGCCATTTGCATTGAGCGAATAGAGTCGAGTTTGTGCTTGGTGTCGCTGAGTTTGAGGTTGAGTTCTTGCACATAGCTAGACCCAATCGAGCCTTCCACCGCATATTCGCGACCGAAGTTGGCGGCATCGGCATTGATGCTCACATTTTCAGCTGAATCGACCAGCAGCGTGATGAAATTATTGGGCGATAGGCGCAGGATGAAGAATGAGGGATGACTCAGGTTGCCTTTAAATTCAAACGTGCCATTTTTGCTGATGCGTGTAGAGTCGAGCTGGAAGGCTTCGGTTACTTTGAGCTCATCCAAATAGATGTATTCCCCCTCGGCATTGCTGATATGCCCTGTGATTTTGTAGTTGCTTGAGTCGGCACATGATGTGAAAACCAGTGCGGCTAGCAGGATGTAAATTGAAAAGTTCTTCACAATTTTAAATTTGAGATGTTGTTTGGGCTACAAAAATAGCAATTCACGGCAAAAAACGTACTTTTGAGCCCTTTAAGTATTGTGAAAATGCAGATTTATCATCAAATAACAGAATTTAAGGTCGAAAAACCTGTTCTCACCATTGGTTCTTTCGATGGAGTACACTTGGGGCATCGGCAGGTCATTGAAAAATTGAAAGCCATTGCGCAGGCGAAGAAGGCTGAAACGGTCATTTTTACCTTTCACCCTCATCCGCAGTTTGTGCTCGCTCCAGAATGGAGTAGAAAGGAGTTGCGCATGCTCACCACCATCGACGAGCGTATTGAGTTGTTTGAAAGGGCAGGGGTCGATCACTTGGTAATTTATCCATTTACCCCCGATTTTGGGCAATTGGCTTATGCCGAATTTGTGCAAACAATATTGGTGGAGCAATTGCATGTTCACACGTTGGTGTTGGGCTATGACCACTGTTTGGGGAAGAATAGGGAAGGCAATTTTGACACATTAGCCACCCTTTCGGCTCACTATGATTTTGAATTAGAGAAGCTAGATGCGCTTTTGGTGGATGACAATAATATTAGTTCAACCAAAATCCGACGAGCCTTGCAAGCGGGCGAGGTGCAGCTTGCTGAGCGATATTTGGGCTATCGCTATCATTTTAGCGGCTCGGTGGTTGAGGGCAAGCAGATTGGGCGCAAGATTGAATTTCCGACGGCGAATGTCAAGCTTGGCGATTGTTTTAAGTTGATTCCCAAGGATGGTGTTTATGCGGTGCAGGTGCAGGTGATGGGGCGAGTTTATGGTGGGGTGATGAATATCGGCAGTCGCCCGACAGTGAATACGCAGCTCGATAATCGAACTATCGAAGTGCATATTTTTGATTTTCATGCGGATATCTATGGAAGGAATATCCAAGTAATGTTTGTCAGTCGATTGCGAGAAGAGCGAAAATTCGACTCGCTAGCGGAATTGCGCGAGCAGCTGCAAAGAGATAAATTGCAAGCGATGAATGAGCTGGAGAAATGCTGAAAGTCGGCATTTTGAGGCTATTCCGAGTGTCTGATTAGAGGATGTCTGTTTTTGGACACCCTCATGACACGCCCTTTGGGGCGCTGGGGCTCTCCTGATAACTATACGGATTTGGGTGGCAGAAATTCAGAAATTGAATAATCTTGAAGGTATTGAAATACTGGAAAAAGTGTTTTTCAAAACTTTGAAAGCTTCCGCTATTGCGTTGTAATTGTGGCAACATTTGCGTCCAAAAATTATCTACGTCCAAAAAGAGATTTAGAATTT
>JBKECD010000157.1:0-23252 GCA_047974225.1 Mangrovibacterium sp. | reverse complement strand
GACAAGATAAAAAAACATCCACTTCCAACATCAGTTCCAATAATTCACTATGTTTGCGTCCTAATTCCAGCATCGCATGAAACAATTTGGGCTATTCATCTCCGCACTGATTCTTTTTTCAGCAAGTCTCTTTGGGCATGTTGAAACGATGGCATGCGCCCCAAGCCCCTCTGTTCAGCTCGAAGCTTCATCGGTTGTTGAGGATTATTGGTTCATCTATGACCAAAGCGAGCATCAGGCGATTGCTGAAGTTTCGGCAGGAAGCTTGCCCAATGTTCAGCTCAATAAACTTGCATTTGACTTTAACTTCAGCGGTCGTGCTTGCGCAGCACCACTCGTGGGGCGATGCTTGCAAAGGGTAAAACTATTCACCACCTTTCAGGCGCAATCCTACCTCTTCAAAATTCTGTTTCCATTCCATTGGTTTTCTTGATTCGACACCGAAGCATTAAACTTCACTAGTCCTACTCCCCCTAGATGAATCTAGGGGTTATGCATATATCGAATAAAAATTCAAGAAATAAAATAAATTACCATGGAACTTGGAACAACCATCTTCGGCATTGTGCTGTTTGCACTTTGCTGCTTACCTATCGTCCTTTCGGCGACTAAACGAAACAAAAAGAATCGCCAAACTCTTGCCAAACTTACGGCATTTGCAGCGCAACACCACTGCACTGTTGAGGAACACGAACTCGCCTATCGCTTCAGCCTAGGCATTGACAAGCACAAGCAACACTTCTTCTTTTGCAGCGAATGGCAGCAAGAAGCGATTAACTTATCAGCTATGAAATCATGCAGCATCATCAGAAGGCAACATGAAGCGAATGGCTTAGGGGCAGTCATCGACCGCCTAGCTCTCGAATTTACCCCCAAGAACAAATCGGCTGCCAAAGTGCAGCTGGAGTTCTATGATGGCGATGCTTGTTCGGGGCTGCTCGATGAATGGCAAGTCATCAACAAATGGCAAGGAATTATCAGCCAAGAGCTGAAAGCCTAAAAAATGAAAGGGGTGGATTTGCACGGCAAATCCACCCCTTTATAAATCAGGTAAGCCCTACGACAATGCCTGCTGAATATCCGCAATAATATCGTCGGCATCTTCGATGCCCACCGAGAAGCGAATCAAGTCAGGGCGCACACCCGCAGCAATGAGTTGCTCGTCGCTCAATTGTCGGTGTGTGTGGCTGGCAGGGTGAAGCACCGAGGTGCGCGCATCAGCCACGTGGGTAACAATAGCTGCAAGCTTCAGCTTATCCATAAAGCCGATGGATGCATCGCGCCCACCTTTCAAGCCAAAAGTGAGTACGCCACACGAACCGTTCGGCAAATATTTCTGTCCTAGCTCATAATATTTATCTCCTTCCAATCCGCAATAATTCACCCATGCAATGCGGTCGTCTTGTTGCAGATATTGCGCCACTTTCAACGCATTTTCGCAATGGCGAGGCACTCGCAAGTGCAAAGTTTCCAAACCAAGATTGAGCAAGAATGAGTTTTGAGGAGAAGGAATTGAGCCCAAATCACGCATCAGTTGCACCGTGGCTTTGGTGATATAGGCGCCTTTGCCAAAAGATTTGGTGTAGGTCAATCCGTGATAGGACTCATCGGGAACTGTTAATCCGGGGAATTTATCGGCATATTTATCCCAATCGAAGTTGCCGCTATCCACCACCACACCGCCGACAGAAGTGGCGTGTCCGTCCATGTATTTCGATGTGGAGTGAATCACAATATCGGCACCCCACTCAAAAGGACGGCAGTTCATCGGCGTAGCAAAGGTGTTATCCACAATCAACGGCACGCCATGACTGTGGGCGATGCGAGCGAACTTTTCGATGTCGAGCACCGAAAGCCCTGGATTGGCGATAGTTTCCGCAAAAAGCATCTTGGTGTTGGGTCGAAAAGCCTTGGCGATTTCTTCCTCGCTGGCATCTTGATCGACAAAAGTCGCTTCGATGCCCAGTTTTTTCAGCGTTACCGCAAAAAGGTTGAATGTGCCCCCATAGATGGCGGATGCACTCACAATATGGTCGCCTGCCGAGCAGATATTGAATGCCGCATAAAACGACGCCGCCTGCCCCGAGGAGGTCAGCATGGCAGCCACACCCCCTTCGAGCGCTGCAATCTTTGCCGCCACGGCATCGTTGGTGGGGTTTTGCAGTCGAGTGTAGAAATAGCCACTCTCTTCAAGGTCGAAGAGTTTGCCCATCTGCTCGCTCGTTTCATATTTGAAGGTGGTGCTTTGATAAATCGGCAGCACACGAGGCTCGCCTTTTTGGGGTGTCCAGCCCGCTTGCACACAAAGGGTGTTTCTGTTGAATTTCTTAGTCATATGTATTGAATTAAATGTATATTTGATAGAGAATGCCAAATTTAAGGGCTTTTTCTTGATAATTACTAGGAGTATTTGAAATATTTCTGTTCTAGCATTTTATTTCGCAAGCATTCAACCGCTGCCAAAGCAAGTTCAACATTCCTTTTTCACTTCCCAAAAAAAAAACTTATATTTGAGCCGAATAAAACAAATCAACCTCTTAACTAACCCATGAGACAACTTCAATTCCTATTAACTGCCGCAATTGCGTTGCTTTTGAGCAGCTGCCAATCGGAGTTTAAACTTGAAAATGAGTTCCTTTCTCGCACCATTCGGGTGGATAAGGGAGTGGTTCACACCTCACTTGTTGAAAATAAATTAGCTGACAAACAGCTTGTGCCACAAGACAATGCCGAGTTTCGCCTTCGCATCTCGCAAGGCACCGATAAGGAAAACACCGACGTGGTGATCACTTCGGAAGATTTCAAATTCAAAAAAGTGGAAAGTTCCTCTGCCGAAAAACTAGCCTTGCTGCTGGAAAATAAAGAGCATCAGATTAACCTGACCGTGGTGTATGAACTCGAAACGGGGAAACCCTATCTGAATAAATATTTAGAAATCTCTGCGGACAATTCACTCACCTTGGAGCGGATTGATGTGGAGTGCATTTCATCCGAAGATATTTATCAACCCTATCAAGAGAAGAAAATTACCGCCTCAGCTCCTTGGCAGTGGAAACCGGGATTGGGACAACCTCTCTACACTTCGGAGTCGGCAACTTTTTGGGGCGTGGAATTTCCCGCATCCTATAATTATGTGGAGAATAACACGGCTTATTGCGGCTATCAATGGGGGCGTGAAATTAAGTCCGAGGAAACCTACACGTCCTATCGTGCCGTGATGGGTGTGGGCGATGATGGCGAGTTTATCCAAGATGCTTTCTTTGATTATATCGACCACATTCGCATTCGCCCATTGCGCTTGCAGGTGCAATATAATAGTTGGTTTGACTTCGGTCGGCATGTTACGAAGGACGACTTTGTGAAAAGCGTGGCTAAGGTGAATGAGGAATTGGTGGTGAAGCGTGGTGTTACTCCGCTGCGTGATTATGTGATTGATGATGGATGGCAAAATGCGCAGGCGAACTGGTGCGACACGGTGTGGAAAGTCAACACTGCTCGCTTCGAGCCTGATTTAGCTTCGAGCCTGAAGGCGGTGAAAGATGCCAACTCTTCATTAGGTCTGTGGCTAAGCCCGGGCTGCAACTTCGGAGCTCGCCCCGCAGTGCCAACCATGAGAGAGAATGGGCTGGAAGCGCTCGACCAATATATGTCGCTCGCAGGACCTCAATATATGCAATTGCTGGAAGACCGCATGGTGGAATTGACAAAAATGGGGGTTGATTATTTCAAGCTCGATGGGCTGTTTGGGCATCTTAATCGTCGGGAGTTTGAACTCCACGGCGAAAGCTATGGCTTGCCCTCCATGCCTCAACTCGGACTTGAAGGGCTCAATCCTGCCGACAAAAGGCTCAACGACCCTAAATATGATGAGCTGAAAACTTATTACCTCGTGGCAGGCACTGAGCGACTGATGCAGATTTTTGAAAAACAGCATGAGGTGAACCCCGAAGTCTATATTGTGATTTCCAACGGAGCTTACCTCAGTCCTTGGTGGTTGATGTCTGTCGATGCGATTTGGATGATTAATGCTGGCGATGCAGCCCACGGAAGCGACCGCACGCAAGAAATGGTCTATCGTGATGAAGTCTATCATGGCACTTGGCTCGAAGAAAAAACGCAATTCCCCATCAATTCGGTTTTCAACCACGAGCCCAAAAAAGTGAAAACAGGCGAAAGCGCCGAGGCTTTCCGCAAATATCTATGGATGAACCTTTCGCGAGGAACGGGATTTGTCGAGCTCTACATTAAAACCGATGTGCTTTCGCAATCTGATTGGGATGTGCTCGCCGATGGTTTGAAATGGGTAGAGAAAATGTTCCCCTACTTCAAAGGGGCTCGCATGCACGGCGGCAGTCCGAAGCTGAAAGAAATCTATGGCTATACGGGCTGGGCAGAAGAAGGAGGCTATGTGTCGCTCCATAATCCTTCCGAGGAAACGAAAACGTATTCCTTCACACTCGACCGAGCAATGGGGCTGGTGGCGCTCGATGCCTCCTACACCGTTTTCTCTTCACTCGAAAATGCCGTGGATTTCAACGCCAATAAAAAGCTTGATTTCGAGGGACACAAATATAAAGCGGGCGATAAAATCGAGATTACATTGGGAGCGGGTGAAGTGAAAATACTTGAGTTTAGTAAGACCAACTAATTCTACTTTGACAGATTTTAAAAATTCTGCCCCACATTTTGAAAAAGAAAGGTCGGAATAAAAAAATTCTGCCTCACATTTTGAAAAAGTAAGTACCAACTATTACATTTTTCCCGATCTATCAAAGTAGAATTAAAATACAAAACAAAAAAATATGCAAAAAATACACGCTGGAAAAATAGCCTTAATCGGATGCCTATTCTTGGCATGCACCAACTTATCGGCTCAGGAGATTGTCAAACTCACCGATTTAGACATATCACTTGCTCAACAAAAATATGGAGCACCCACGATAAACAAATCAGTTACAGGAGAAGCAATTGCCGTGGCTGGAGATTCCTTTCAGAATGGCGTGGGGGTGCATGCTCATTCAGTCATTCGATTAATGCTCAACAATGCCAACCGTTTTACAGCTAAAATCGGACTAAGCGACTCTCAAATTGATTTGTCGGGAGCCGATATTCAATCCGTGCCGCTAACCGATGGCAAGCGCATCTTTTATCGGGTGAGCGATTCTGAAAAACAATTTGCAGGACTAGAAGGAAGCGATGGCAAAACAGATGCCGGAAGCGTTATTTTTAGCGTGCTCCTCGACGGCAAGGAGATTTACAATAGCGGAGTCATGCGCTCGGGAGAGGCTGCCAGAGAGATTGATTTGCCACTTAAAAAAGGAGTCCTTGAATTGGTGGTGGAAGATGCTGGCGATGGCGAAAGTGGCGACCATGCGGTGTGGATTGACCCCACATTTGAATATTTTGAAATCGCTCCGGTGCTGGTGGCAAGTGATTTTGCTGGCGAGCCAGCAAAACAGTCGCCCGAACTAAAAGCCAAGCTTGACGCTCAACTCGCAGCACTCCCCGAAATCAAACTGCCCCTCGCTCGTCCTGATTTCGATTGGCTGATTGATAATTCCCCAGCGAAAGCTGGCGTGTTTCGCTCATCGAATGGGAAAGACCTTGTGATTTCAAATGGCTTGGTGGCTCGTGTTTTCCGTTTGTCGCCCAACTTGGCAACGATAGACTATCTCAATCAGATGACTGGCGAAAGTATGCTCCGTGCAGTGTCGAGCGAAGGCTCGCTGTCGATAGATGGGAAAACATATCAGCTCGGAGGATTGAGCCCGCAAGTGGAATATGGATACACGCAAATGGATTGGGTCGATCAGCTGCAAGCACTGCCCGAGTCTTTCCAAATCCAAGGATTTGAAGTGAAAGAAATTTCCGACCGCATGGCATGGAAGCGTGTCCGCTGGGCAGGAAACACCAAGATGCCCACAGGGAAAGAAATTATCTTCACCCTCAGGAAAGACGAGATAGCAGCGAAAGTGCATTTTGAGATTTACGATGGCATTCCCACCATCTCGAAATGGGTGGAGGTAATCAATCAGGGCAAAATGTTGGTGCAATTAAATAAATTCAAGCTGGAGCAATTGGCAATGGTCGAGGGCGAAAGCTTGGTGGGTGTGCCCGATGAATGGGAGAAACCCAACATCCACATCGAAACCGATTATGCCTTTGGGGGCATGCAGCAGAAAAACTCAGATGTAACCACCTATTGGGAGCCCGACTCTCGCTATACTTCGCAAGCAAACTATCCGATGCAAATCCCCTGCTTGCTTGAGGTGCGCCCTCCATTGGGACCCGAAACAGCTATTCAACCAAACGAGTCGCTCAGCACCTTTCGGGTGTGGGAAACACCGATGGATAGCCACGATAAAGAACGTCGAGGATTATTCATTCGTCGATTTTACCGCACAGTTGCTCCTTGGACGACCGAAAACCCAATCTTCCTTCATCTCACCTATTCCGATGAAAAACGAGTGCACGCCGCCATCGACCAATGCGCTGAGGTGGGCTATGAGATGGTGATTTTGAGTTTCGGAAGTGGCATGAACATGGAAAACGAGTCGCCTGAAAACTATGCAAAATTTCGCAAAATGCGTGAGTATGCCAATTCCAAAGGCATTGAATTGGGCGGCTACTCGCTGCTTTCGAGTCGATGGATTAGCGAGGAAGTGGATGTCATTAATCCCAAAACAGGCAAGCGTGGGGGAATGATTTTCGGCTCGTCGCCCTGCTTGGCTAGCGAATGGGGCTATGATTATTTCCGCAAGGTTAAAAAGTTCTTTGAGGAAACAGGCATGAGCGTCTTTGAAAACGACGGTTCCTATCCGGGCAATGTGTGCGCATCGACCTCCCACGCGCATCACAATGGATTGGGCGATTCGCAATGGAAGCAATATGCACAAATTCAAGGACTTTACAAATGGATGAGAGGGGAGGGAATTTATATGAACATCCCCGATTTCTATGTGCTTTCAGGCTCAAATAAAAATGGGATTGGCTATCGGGAAGTGAACTGGTCGTTGCCGCGCGAACGGCAACTAATGCTTGGTCGCCAAAACATCTATGACGGCATGTGGACACGTATTCCGAGCATGTGCTGGACGTTCACCCCACTCACCCAATACCACGGAGGTGGAGAAGCAGCCACCATCGAACCGCTCCGCGAGCATCTCGATGCCTATGAAAACCAGATGATGCAAAACTACGGTTCGGGCATTCAGTCCTGCTATCGAGGACCTCGACTGTATGACGCCCCCGAAACCAAAGAGCTGGTGGTGCGTGTGGTCGATTGGTATAAGAAATACCGCCACATTCTCAACAGCGATTTGATTCACCTCAAACGCCCTTCGGGGAAAGACTGGGATGGCGTGCTGCATGTGAACCCAAAGCTGCCAGAAAAAGGATTGCTCATGCTTTATAATCCTACGTCGGAAGATATGCTTAGAGAAATTGAGCTGCCATTATATTACACCGGGCTGACCAAGACGGTAAAGATTCGGGAGCAAGAAAACAAAGCGAAGAAATACACCCTCAATCGTGATTATCGAGTGAAAATCACCGTTACTATTCCTGCCAACTCCTATAATTGGTATGTGATTGAATGACCCCGCTAAGCGTGTAGCAAATAAAAAAGGATATTCTTTTGATAGAATATCCTTTTTTTATTGTTTTTCTGCTGCCTACACTAGTCTGTTTGTCTCCGTGTCGGGAAATACTAACCAAGGCTTAAACCCTTTGGCCTCTTCAAAGTCCATCGAGGCATAGGAGATAATAATAACCACATCGCCCACCGCCGCTTTGCGCGCCGCTGGTCCATTGAGGCAAATAGTGCCCGAGCCTCGCTTGCCACGAATGACATAGGTCTCTAGGCGCTCGCCATTGTTCACATTCACCACCTGCACTTTTTCATTTTCAATCAAGTTGGCGGCATCCATAAGGTCTTCATCAATCGTGATGCTCCCCACATATTGGAGATTGGCTTCCGAAACAGTTACCTTGTGAATCTTTGATTTACAAACTTCTATATTCATTTTGTCATCGTATTGTGAGGCAAAAATACACCTTATCCATTGATAAACTCAAATTAAGGTGTTTATTTTCTAGATTTTGACTTTCATTTAACTCACCTAGCCTTTAAGCAGCACATTGTCTATCAAGCGCACTTTGCCGCAATAGACCGCCACACACAGCACAATGCTTTGCGCATCATTCCAGTCATTCACCGACTGAAGAGTCGCTGCATCAGCAATCTCCACATATTCCACCTCTAGGCAATCCACCGCATTGATTTGCCTACTGATTTCTTTTTTGAGCTCTTCGATACGTCTATTCTTACATTCTGACTTTGCCCACGTGAGTGTGCGGTGAATCGCCGTCGCCTCAATGCGCTCTTGTCCGCTCAAAAGCATATTTCGAGAGCTCATTGCTAGTCCGCTGACTTCTCGAACAATCGGACAGGAGACAACCTCGACTGACAATCCCAACTGATTAGTCATGTGCTTAATAATGGCAAATTGCTGAAAATCTTTCTGCCCAAAAAATGCCTTGTGAGGCTGCACCAAATCGAAAAGCCGACTCACCACTTGCCCCACTCCGTTGAAATGCCCGGGGCGGAATTTCCCTTCCATGACAGTTGCCAAACTTCCAAAATCAAACACGCGAGTGTCGGGCTCTGGATACATCGTTTCCACCGAAGGGGCAAACACCAAATTGCAAGCCGTTGTTTCAAGTAGCTTGACATCCGCATCGAGCGTGCGTGGATATTTTTCCAAATCCTTAGGGTCGTTAAATTGTGTCGGATTGACAAAGATGCTCACCACCACAAAATCACAACGCTTGCTCGCTTCCGCCACCAGCGAAAGATGCCCCGCATGAAGAGCTCCCATTGTGGGCACAAAACCGACTAGCTTGCCAGCGTCCTTTTGTGCCGCCACAAGCTCTTTTAAAAGGTCTATTTCAGATATTACTTGCATGACTTATTTTTAAAACGGCTGCAAAGTAAAAGAAAATATAGCATGAAACAGCCGTTGCCGACGTTTTTTTTGGCAAATCAAACTGGCAAATGCAATAATTCGAGGGGCACGAAAAAGAGAAAGGGGCTAAAGAATCGCTTTAAAGCTAAAAATAATTGAAAAACACAAAATGAGTACTCGTTTTATGCAGATTGGGTTCAACCAAAGTAAAACGCTAGGGAAAAGGGGCGAAATATAAGGATAGTCTTCAAAAAAATATTAACTTTGCAGCAGAATTTTCTGTATCACCTATAATATTTAAGATGGAAAAGAAAAAAATATTATTCATCTCTCAAGAAGTTACTCCTTATCTACCCGAATCCGAAATGTCGATAAAGTCGCGCAATCTGCCACAAGCCATCCAAGAGCGTGGGCGCGAAATTCGCACCTTTATGCCGAAGTTTGGCTGTGTAAATGAGCGTCGCAACCAATTGCATGAGGTGATTCGTCTTTCAGGAATGAACCTCGTCATCAATGACACCGACCACCCACTAATTATCAAAGTGGCGTCAATTCAAGCAGCTCGCATGCAAGTGTATTTTATTGATAGCGAAGATTATTTCAAACGAAAGTCTATCTTAAGCGATGAAGAAAGTGGACTAGAATTTGAGGACAATGACGAGCGTGCGAGCTTCTTTGCGCGTGGGGTGCTCGAAACGGTGGTGAAATTGCGTTGGGCTCCCGATATTATCCACTGCCATGGATGGATGAGTTCACTCGTGCCCTTATATATCAAAAAGAATTATGGCGAAGACCCCTTGTTTGTTAATTCCAAAGTGATTTACTCGCCCTATGCCGAAGAGTTCAAATCGAACCTGAGTGCGCAGGCTGCCAATAGCGTGCTTATCCCGGGAGTGGAAGCAGCCGATGTTTCCTTATTGGAAGGCTCGCCATCTTATGAAGCATTCACAAAATTAGGCGTCGAATATGCCGATGCAGTCATTAAAGGAAGCGAAAAGCTGCACCCCGAAGTGGATGCCTATATCGCCCAAGCCAACAAACTGACTTTAGATTATCAAGCTGAAGAAACTTATGTGGAGGCTTATGATGATTTCTACAATAAAGTATTTGAGTTGTAGGGCTTAACAGCCCAAAAGAAACGCTTGTCTCAATCAGGAGACAAGCGTTTTTCTTTTTAATTTCATCACTCCACATCGAGCGACACCCACACCGGGCAATGGTCGGAGTGCACCACATCGGCAAGAATGCCCGCATCGGTGATTTTGTCGGCTAGCGGCGCTGTAATCATGCAATAGTCGATGCGCCACCCTTTATTGTTTGGTCGTGCGCCTGCACGATAGCTCCACCACGAATAGTGGTGGGGATTGGGATTGATTTCACGGAAGCTATCCACAAATCCCAAATCAACAAATTGCTGAAACCATTCACGCTCCTCAGGCAGGAATCCCGAAGTGCCCTCCTGCTTATCGGGATTGTGAATATCAATCCACAGGCGACAAATATTATAGTCGCCACACACCACAAGCTTGGGAATCTCTTTCCGCAGCTCTTGCAGATAGTCGGTGAAATCTTTCAGAAAATCCATCTTATAATCTTGGCGAACGCCCCCTGTTGTGCCCGAGGGGAAATAAACTGAAATCACCGAGAAATCTTCAAAATCAGCACGAATGACACGCCCTTCCACATCATACTTAGCATTGCCCATGCCATATTCCACATGCTTCGGCTTTGCCTTGCTGAGAATAGCCACCCCGCTATACCCCTTCTTTTCCGCTGAAAAACTATGAAAGTGATAGCCAACTTCCTGAAAGTCTTCTTCACTCATTTGCCCCGCTTGCGCTTTGGTTTCTTGAAGGCACAGCACCTCAGGCGACTCAGCAGTGAGCCACGATAAAAAATCTTTTTTCAAGGCGGCACGAATGCCATTTACATTATAGGAGATGATGCGTGTCATAATTAATAAAGCCCCCTCCAACTCCCCCATACTTCGGCTACGCTCAGCAACCAAGGGGGAGAGCAAAAGGCACTGTTTTTAAATAAGTTTCTATATCAATGATATTTTTGATTACTTTTGAATCTGAATTCAAAGATAATCAAATAATATTGGCGCAGCAACTTCGCACTCCGCACTTTGCACTTCGCACTCAAAAAAACATGAATAAAGGACTTGTCATCAAATCAACAGGCAGTTGGTATCACATAAAAACAGAATCGGGCGCAATCATTCCCTGCAAGATTAAGGGGAAGTTTCGCATGAAAGGCATCCGCACCACTAATCCCATCACCGTGGGCGACCGTGTGGAATTTATCCTCAAGAAAGATGAAAACGAAGAAATCGGCTTGATAAATAAGATTGAGGAACGGCGAAACTATATCATCCGCAAATCCACCAACCTTTCCAAAGAGGCTCACATCATCGCCGCCAATGTCGATTGCGCATTTCTGGTGATTACACTCATGCAGCCCACCACCTCGCTGGCATTCATCGACCGCTTCTTGGCTTCCGCCGAAGCCTATCGCATTCCCTGCACGCTGGTCTTTAATAAAGTGGACATATATAATAGTATGGAAGAGCTAGAGTCGGTGATTGAAATTTATGAAAAGATTGGCTATCGCTGCCTGAAGACTTCCACCAAGACGGGCGAAGGATTAGAGGAGCTCAAAGCGATGATGCAAGACAATATCAGCGTGTTTTCGGGGCATTCGGGCGTGGGGAAATCCACCTTGGTGAATCATGTCGAACCGACACTCACGCTGAAAACCAACATTATTTCCGAATATCATGCAACGGGGCAACACACCACCACATTCTCTGAAATGTTTGAATTGAGTTTCGGGGGATATATCATCGACACGCCCGGCATCAAAGGTTTTGGCGTGCTCGAGATGGACAAATATGAGGTGAGCCACTATTTCCCCGAGATATTTGAAGTGTCAAGCGAGTGTCAATTCAATAACTGCACCCACACCCACGAGCCCAATTGTGCCGTGAAGCAGGCGGTCTATGAGGGCGAAATCGCCGAAAGCCGATACTACACCTATCTTTCACTGGTGGAAGATGAGGACGAGAAGTATCGGAATTAAGGGAGGCTTTCTCCAACTCTAAAAGCGAAAACATCGTTTTAAAACACAAAAAAGTTTCATGTATAGATGAAACTTTTTGTGTTTTCAGGAAAAGTTTCATGTATAGATGAAACTTTTTGCATACCTTTGGCGAAAACCAATCATTCAGTTTCACATGAAATATATTGCAAGAGAGAGCTATGTAGAACGCATTCGTCCTTATGTGGGGCGACCTATCATTAAGGTATTAACTGGTCAGCGACGAGTGGGAAAGAGTTATGTCATGATGCAGCTGAGTGATGAGATTAAGCAGAAGGATGACCATGCGCATATCATCTTTGTGAATTGCGAGCTTGAAGAGTTTCGGCACATCAAGACCTCGACAGATTTATATGCCTATGTCGAAAGCTGCTTGCAGCACGATCGGCAAAACTATCTGTTTATTGATGAAGTGCAGGAGATTGATGCTTTTCAAGATGCTTTGCGAAGTCTTTTGGCAGAGCAGAAATGTGATATTTATTGCACAGGGAGCAATGCGAATATTCTTTCAAGTGAATTGGCGACTTACCTTTCAGGGCGATACATGGAGTTTGACATTCATTCGTTGAGCTATCGGGAATTTTTGCTGTTTCATCGTTTAGAGCATACGCAAGAAAGCCTAATGAAATACCTCACCTTTGGCGGCATGCCTTTTCTCTACAATCTAGATTTGACACGGGAGCAGGTGTTTGAATATCTCCGAAATGTTTATTCCACTATCTTGCTCAAAGATGTGGTGGCGAAAGAAAAAATTCGCAATGTGTCTTTTTTAGAGAACCTCGTGGCATTTGTGGCAGATAATGTCGGTAGTTTATTCAGCTCCAACAATATCAGCAAATATCTTAAATCGCAGCAGGTGCAGATGTCGCCTCAATTGATTATTAATTACCTGAAAGCACTCACCAACACTTATTTCATTCATCGGGTGCAGCGTGCGGAAGTGGGTGGGCTGAAAATTTTTGAGATTGGGGAGAAATATTATTTTGAAGATTTAGGTTTGCGCAATTTAATTCGCCGTGATTCAGCATCTGACATACACAAGCTGATGGAAAATGCGGTTTACCTGCATTTGATTCAATCGGGATATCGGGTGTTTGTGGGCAAGATTGGCGAAAAGGAGATTGACTTTGTAGCTGAAAAGAATGGCAATAAAATGTATGTGCAAGTAACCCTCACCGCATTAGACGAAAAAACACGCGCACGAGAATTTGGGAGTCTGATGGAAATCGACGATAACTATCCGAAATACGTGGTGGCGCTGCAAGATGTCATTATAGCCAATGACTATAAAGGGATTGAATATTGCAACCTCAAAGATTTCTTGCTGATGCCCTTCTAGCTCACTTCAATAGCTCACCTGCACTTCAATTCCCAATTCTTCAATTCGACGAGCTAGCTCATCGAGTTCTTCACGAGTGGCTTTCACGAGCTGTTCGGCTGGGGTATCTCTGGAAATACTATAAAGCATCACCTGACTAGGCTTGATGCGTGCCATCGCTTCAGTGAGGGCGGTCATTTCTTCCTCGGTGGTGTTGTCGAAAGCTTCGCCATCGACTTCGCCTTTCAAGAGCATGGTTTGCACAATCACCTTGCCCTCAAACTTGGCTAGGCTGTTGATGGTTTCTTCAATTGAATAGTTCGCTTGCGGAATATCCATGATGCGCAGGGTGCGTTCCTCCACCGAATCGAGCTTCTGAATATTATCTTCAATCTTCAAAAGCGCTTGAAACACCTCGGGCTTGTGGATGCGTGTGGCATTCGACAGCACCGCTATTTTGCTTGTGGGCACAAGGGCATTGCGGAGTTCAATCGTATCGTCAATAATTCCTGCAAACTCCGGATGCAGTGTGGGTTCGCCATTGCCCGCGAAAGTAATCACATCGGGCAGATGATTTTCAGCAATCATCTTTTGGAGTTGTGCTTCGAGCCTCGTTTTCACTTCAGCGCGCGTGGGCAGCGTGCCTTTTTCTCCGCCTTTGGCATTCCATCCGCATTCGCAATAGACGCAGTTGAACGAACACAGTTTGCGATTAGTCGGCAGGAGGTTGATGCCTAGTGAAGTGCCTAGTCTTCGGCTTTGAATTGGTCCGAAGATGATTTGGTCGAATAAGAATGTAGCCATGATGTGAGTGGTTTTTTAAATTAATAGACGCAGCTTGCTTGAGTTGTTCAGTCGGAAAGTCTGATAATCAACACCCGAAACCAGCCAAAGGTTTATTGTTCTGCCTAGTTGGAGCTTGATTTCGTCCAGCTGAAGAAGCTTTGGCAGTTCGCAGCAAAATATTCTTACAGCATCTTTGAGGTTGAATTGCGCATCGGCATTTTGCAAGGCAAGCATCCATTCGATGTAGAAATTCGCTTGAAGACGAAGCGGCATCGCTTGAAGCCAAGCAATAGCAGAGTTTGATTGTTTTGTTTTTTGAAGAGCAGCTTCGCATGCCGAAAGGTTCGGAAAGGCAGGCACAATCACCCCAGAATGAAATTCCATTCCTGCCAATTCGGGAATAGGCAATCCGAGTTCTCGATAGTCCGCAATCTTTCCCCCGACAATTTCAATCATCCCCCCACGAAGGCTTTCGCCATGCTCATTGATGCTATAATGGGCGGCTAGTTTCATCGGCGGCAACGATAGTGTCTGACTTTGATTTTAGCGAGATTTCCTCCATCAGCTTTTGCCGCATGGAGGTGCGGATAGAATCACTCATCGCTTCACTGATAGGGAGTTCTATTTTGAGGAGCGAATCAACCAGAAACTCGATGCGAGCAGCTTCGGCTTCGGCAATCGAATCGACCACAAAATCATAATCACGCCCTGTTTTTTCAGCAATCGAATCAATGAAATGACGGTGAATAGCTTCGGCAATCGAATCAGCTTCATGCTTGCGCACAGCTTCGGCGATAGAGTCGGCACGACGTTGCTTTTCGCTTGCCAAAACCTGCATGAGCGAGTCTTTATAGGTCTGTTCATTCAGATCGATTGTCATGCGCTCAATCACTTTGTCATAAATCTTCTCAAAGTTTTTGGGCTGTGCAGAATAATAAAGCAGCGACATGGTGAACAGCGAGTCATCAATGCTATATTTCTGCAAAATTCCTGCATAAAGGCTGTCGGAAATTAAGTTCTTATGTTGAGCTGTTGCGGTCGTTTGCCTTCCCAAATCTGGATGGTTCTGCACAATAGCTTCTGCATAATGAATGTCATAGAGGACATTCTCCATCACCGTAGCTGATGGAAGGTTCTTGGGCGCTTCAATCTTGCTATTGTCGCAAGATGTGAAGACTAAAAATAGCAGGAGAAAGCCCCCTCCAACTCTCCCGAGGGGGAGAGAAATGCTTCGACTTCGCTCAGCAACCGAGACACAGGGCTGTTTGGTTTTATTGGTAATCATACACACGTCTAAAAATCTAATATCTAAAAATCCAACATCTAAAAGAGCATGCTTGCACTCTACACCTTGGGGAAGTTGCCTGCATACTTCTCAAAAGTCTCCGCAAGTTTCGGATAAAAGCATGGGCGACCGTTTTCTACTTTCGTGGTGGTGGAGGTGATTGTGCCTTTCACCATGAGCTTGCCATCGGATTTGCGGCGGATTTCTTGGTGAAACACATAGCGCAATTTGCCCACCAGCTCCACATTCAGTCCGCTCACATACCAATCGCCACTTTTCAGCGGTGATTTATATTCGAGTTCCGCCTTTGCCACCACCGCATCAATGCCTTCATCGTGCATTTCAGCAAAGCTCAGTCCGATTTCCTCGAGCCACTCATGGCGAGTGTGTTCTAAATAATTTTGATAAACGGAATTATTCACTATTCCTTGCAAGTCGCACTCATAGTCGCGCACTTTCTGTGTTAGTTCGTAGATATACATTGTTGAAGTGAAGCCCCTCCCAACCTCCCCGAGGGGGAGGCGCTAGAGGCATTGGGTTATATTATATATTTTCTGTGTTTGTGGTTTTGCCCTCCCTCTTGGGGGAGCTGGAGGGGGCTTCTAAAAATAATTGACTTGCTCACCAGTGAGGTCGCTCAGCAGGTTGTTTGCCAATCGACTTGCGCCGATGCGGAAGAGCTGCGGGTTCAACCATTCTTCGCCCAAGATTTCTTTCACAATGGTGAGATAAAGAATAGCATCTTCAGTGGTGGAAATTCCGCCCGCAGGCTTGAAACCAATCTTTTCCCCAGTGATGGCATAATGGTCTTTGATGGCGAGGCACATCGCTATTGCCGCTTCGGGAGTGGCAGCAGGAGTTGTTTTCCCTGTGGAAGTTTTGATGAAATCAGCACCGCCACGGATAGCCAATTTCGATGCTTTATAAATCATTTCAGCATCGTGCAAAGTGCCCGATTCCAGAATCACTTTGAGGTGAGCGGGAGCAATGGTTTCTTTGATGAGCTCTATTTCATCGAGACAATCTTCAAGCTTATCATCAAGAAAGTTCGATAGACTTAGCACAATGTCAATTTCATCCGCCCCGTTTTCCATCGCCAATGCAGCCTCCATCGTTTTGATGGCAAGGAAGGTCTGGCTAGCAGGAAATCCGCCAGCCACCGAGGCAATATTCACACCATCGACCGCTAAATTCTCCTTCACTGTTTCCACCATATTGGGGTGCACACAGATAGCTGCCACGTGCGACAGTTGCGGATAGTCATCCGCAAAATCATTCACGCGCTGCGTGAATTGCGCCACCGACGACTCAGTATCGGTGTGGCTCAAGGTGGTGAGGTCGATGCACGAAAAAGCTAGTTCCTGCATAGCTGGCGTGTTGTTATTTTGCGCCGCAGCTTTGATTTGCGTTAGGGCTTCGAGGATATTTATCATGATGGTTACATTTAAGCGTATGATGCAAAGATGCTAAAAAGTTTGTGTTGAATAAGTTTTAGGCGGTAAAGATAATGATTTTATAAATACACCGTATGCCAAGTAAATGCAACCAAAAATAGATTAACTGAATATATAAAGATGAAAAACGCCATTTATCTGCCTTGAAATTGATACATTTGCTTCAAAATTAATTTAATGTGTTTATGAAAAAGTTTAGTGCCGTTTTAATGCTGATTGCGGTTTTGACTAGCTGCCAACCAAGCGCAAAGCAAGAGAGTGTAACTGCGGAAGAAGCCAAAGTATTGGCAGAGGAAGCCTACATCTATGGCTTCGGAATTGTGGAAAACTATAAGGCTGTCTTCGGCATGTGTGTGGCGGAGCAATCGCCTGCCTACTCCGGTTTTAATAAATATCTGCACGGACGAAAGCTCTACGACCCCGACTACACCACCGTGGTTTCGCCCAACAACGACACCTATTATTCCACCACCTTTGCCGACCTGAGTTCCGAGCCTTTGGTGATTACCGTGCCGCCCACTAATGATACTTATTTTGTGATTCAGTTGGTGGATATGTTTACCGACAATTTCGCCTACATCGGCACTCGTGCCACGGGCACTAAAGGGGGAACTTATTTGTTGGTGGGTCCCGACTTCAAGGGCGCATATCCTGCCCAAAAGTTCGATCAAATTATTTCGTCGCGCAGCCGATATGCCGCATTAGCCACACGCACCGCCACCGATGGGAGCGATGAGGCTAACAAAAAGGCATTCGCCATTCAAGATGGTTTGAAACTGACGCCGATGAGCGATTTCTTGGGCACTACAAAACCTGAGCCTTCAAACTACACACCCAATTTCCCTGCTTATAGTGCCGAGCTGCTCTATGGAAAGCCACTTCTGTTCACCTATCTAAATCAGTTTTTGGAATGGCAATCACCCGCTAAAGAAGAAATAGCGTTGATACAGCGACTAGCGAAAATTAATATCGGGCCTTATCGAAATTTTGATTTGGCAGATTTCTCTCCCGAAGTGCAAGCAGCTATCTTAGAGGGCATCAAGTCTGGGCATCAGCAAGTGGTGGACAAAGCCAACAGCTTGGGAAGTCGCGAAAAAGGTTGGGAATACATTCCTCCGATGGGCAATTATGGGCAGAACTACTTGTTTCGCTCGGCGGTGGCATATAAGTTCATCTACACCAATAGCCCCGAAGAAGCTATTTATCCGATAGCGGAAGCCGATGATAAAAATCAAGCTCTCGACGGAGG
This sequence comes from Mangrovibacterium sp., assembly GCA_047974225.1. Lineage (GTDB taxonomy): Bacteria > Bacteroidota > Bacteroidia > Bacteroidales > Prolixibacteraceae > JBKEDC01. The sequence continues at coordinate 5,092 of JBKECD010000157.1, read as the reverse complement.
GAAATCGTCCTATGTGTTGCATTTCGATGCCGACCAAATCCCACCTGTGAAAGCTTTTTGGTCGATGACTATCTATCATTCCGACACTCGTCTGATGGTGAAAAACCCTATCAATCGCTATTCGATTGGCGACCGCACCAAGGGTTTAAAATATAATGCCGATGGTTCACTAGATATTTACATTCAGCATGAAAAGCCAGAAGCGGCACTGCAAAGCAACTGGCTGCCTGCTCCCGATGGGCAGTTCTATATCATTGCACGGATGTATATCCCCGAAGCAAAAGCGCTCGATGGCTCGTATAAATTGCCCGCTATTGCGAAGCAATAAAAAGAAATTCTGACCGATAATAATCCCAATCGCTTGCGGTTGGGATTATTTGTTTAGCTTCTCATTATTCCGATGCCGTTCCCCATCTCGCTTCGTTTTCTTCTCGATGTTTTTCAGAAAAGCCTCATTCAAATTCACGCCTGTTTGGTTTGCCAAGCAGATGAGCACCCATAGCACATCTGCCATCTCATCGGCGAGATTTGCTTCAAGGTCTGACTTTTTAAACGATTGGTCGCCATAGGTGCGTGCCATGATGCGCGCCAATTCGCCCACTTCCTCGGTGAGGATTGTCATGTTGGTGAGCTCGCTGAAATAGCGCACCCCAATGGTGCGAATCCATTCATCAACGAGTTGTTGGGCTTCTGTGAGAGTAAGTTTTTTTGTCATAAATCTCGGTTTTTGCTATCCATAATTATCGTTACCGGACCATCATTCACCAGCTGCACCTGCATGTCCGCACCAAATTCGCCTGTGCCAATCGGCTTGCTGATTTCTTCGGAAAGCTTCGCCACAAACTCCTCATAAAGTGGAATCGCAGTTTCTGGGCGAGCCGCACGAATGTAGGACGGTCGATTGCCTTTCTTTGTGGAAGCGTGCAAAGTGAACTGACTCACCACCAAAGCATCGCCGCCCACATCGAGCAGTGAAAGGTTCATCAGCCCTTCGGCATCGCTAAAAATGCGCAGGTTTGCCACCTTCTTGCAGAGCCAGTTGATATCTTCGGAATTATCGACTTCCTCAATGCCCAACAAAATGAGCAAACCTTGATTGATGCTTGATTTCATTTCGCCCTCGATGCTCACCGAAGCCGAAGAAACGCGCTGAATAACTAATCGCATGATGTTTTTTCTTCAAAGGTAAGCGAATTGTTCACAAAAGCGTGTCGTTTAAAGCCTTTTTTGTAGTTTTGCTCACATGACTACACGTTGCTACTATATAAACATCCTCGACCCCTACTTCAATCTTGCCACCGAGGAGTATCTGCTCAAAAACACCGAAGACGATATCTTCATGCTTTGGCGGGGCGAAAGCTCGATTGTGGTGGGCAAGCACCAAAATGCCCTAGCGGAAATTAATCATGCCTATGTGGAAGAGCAAGGCTTGAAAGTAGCTCGAAGGTTGTCGGGGGGAGGCACCGTGTTTCACGACCCAGGCAACATTAACTTCACCTTCATTCGCCATGTGGAACACATCGACAAGTTAAATTATGCACAATTCTTGGACGATGTGAAGGCGGTGTTGGCTGATTTAGGGCTTACTATATCTAATAGCATGCGTGACGATTTGATGCTCGATGGTTTCAAGATTTCGGGCAATGCGCAGCATGTGCATAAGAATCGAGTGCTGCATCATGGCACTTTGCTTTTTGATTCGGAACTAAGGCGATTGAAAAATGCACTGAAAGTCGATTTGAGTCGATTTGAGCATAAGGCGGTGCAGTCGAACCGCTCGGTGGTGGCAAATATTCGTCCGTATCTGAAAAAAGATATGACAATTCCTGATTTCTTTGACTATCTTTTCACCTCAATTTCCAATCGGATGCCTCACCCAAAGGTTTTCTCCTTGAGCGAAAATGATAAGGCGCAAATAGCAAAGCTTTGCGCTGAGAAATACTCCCAATGGGATTGGATTTATGGCTATTCACCGAAATATTTTTATCGAAATCAATTCCAATCAAAACCATTGGCAGTGCAACTGACAGTGCAGCGGGGACGAGTGGTTTCAGCAACGTGGGAGGGAGTATCAGAAGATTTTGCCTCGCTGCTGAACGATGCTTTGCTGGACTGTCGGCACGAGTGGTGCGAAGTCGATTGGGCATTGCGTCCTTTTGAATCGCTTTGGCGAAGTAATGGTTATAAGCTCTCAGAAGTAATGCAACTACTCTTCTAAGGGAAAACGACATAAGTGCCGCCACTCCGCCAGTTTGTTGAAAAAAGCATTATCTTTGCGGTCGATTAATAAATATCAGGAGTTATGAAAACGATGAAAATCACACAGCGTGATTACATCAAAGCCAATCGCAAAGCAAGTCGAGAGGCTGAGATTGAAAATCACAACCGCCCAGTCAGTTTCCACCGGGTGCACAAGTCGAAAAAGGTCTATGACCGCAAGCGCAGTAAGGCAGAGCAAAAAAAGGCTCTGCCTTATTTTTTCTATGCGATACATTAGCACATTAGTCCAGACTTCAATCGCTTCAATAAGTCCCAATCCAACTCCACCTGCTCCATAATTGGGTCGGGGTGCTCGAGCGACAGTCCCAATTGCTCGGATGCAGCACGACAACCAGCCTTACACTTGTCATAAGCTCGACAATCAGCACAAAACGAAGGAACTGTTTTTGCCCATTGCTGCACTTTTTCAGATTGGGAAATCTCCGCCCAATCATTTTCAAAGATATTACCAATGACAATGGGCGAATGATTGCAGAAACGCACATCTCCACGATAGTCGAGGGTAACAGGTCGCTTGCTAATGTCGAAAGAGCATGAGGAGAACCGAATACCCCGAAAATCTTTCGGGTTGAGTACACAAATAGGTGTGCAAACATTGGAAGTGATGGTCATTCCCAATTCCGGTGCAATCGTAGCTGCCATTTGAAAAGCTCGTTGCATTTCCTCTCGCGACATTAATAGGTTTTCAAATTGGAGAGTTACTTCCCCGCCAATATTCACCCGATTAATCATCACCCGCTGAATGCCCAAGGAATGAATAAAGTGAAGTGTCTTGTCGATGTCTTTACAGTTCGCTTTGGTGAGCACCACCACTGCCACCACTTCAGCATTCAGTTTTAGTAATCTTCGTATCGTTGAAATGGATTTCTGATGACTTCCCTCATGTTGCGTGAGATAATCGTGAATTTCAAGCTTGCTCGAATGAATGGGCAACTCAAAAAGCGACACCCCTAAATCAACCAATTGCTTATAGGCAGAGAAATCAGCATGAATACCATTTGAAATCACCGTAACCGCTGCGCCTTTCATTCGAGCCATGAGCACAAGCTCTGAGAAGCGTTCAGCAATCATCGGCTCGCCACCCGAAAAAGTGATATGCTTCACATCTGCCATTTTGAAAATCTTCTTCAATGTGCGACTTGATTGCTTGTAACCTCCATCGTCAGGCACACTTTGCCCCTCACATTTCCAGTGATTATAGCAATATCTGCAATTCAGATTGCAAAGAGCCGTCGTTTCAAAACAGATACTCGGGATTTCTGGTTTCATTGTCTTCCTTGCTTTTGCCGCTTATTGCAATTTAATTCGATAGGCGTTGATTGGGGATTCCTGTTCATCCTGTTTAGCTGAATATACGCTCAGGATATACTCCTTTTTAGGTAGTGTCTGGTCAATTTCCAAATAGATTTCTTCTGTACTACTATCAAATTCACCATCAGTTGGGATAATATCTCCGACTTGAAGAGTGTCTGTCTCCAATGTATCCGAGATGCTAAACGAGAAGTCTGTTCCGCTTCGGTCATACAGCGTTCCGGTGATTTTATTATTCTCCTCTAGGTTGATATTAATCGTTGAAGAATAATCATCATCATCTCGGTCAAGCTCGATGTGATTTGGCACAACGGGGTCATAGCACGAAGTAACACAGGATTGAGTAGCCACCGAGTTCAGCGACAATAAGAGCGAACCGACTAGCATCTTTTTCCCAATCCAGAACTTTGATTTTCCTCGTGTGAGATAGACCGCCAAAGCAATAATGGCAAAAGCTGCCGACAATCCTATGATTAGAATGGGAGTAATGAGTTTCTTGTTTTCCATGACTAAGATTATTTTGTTTACAAATGAGTTTATCTAGTAAACGTCAAAGATACGAAATGTTACAGCATTTTACCCCCCCTCTTTTTTTGACTTAAATTAATCTGGGAAAACACTTTTAAACTATAAATATAAACACTAAGGCAGAAAGACGCAAAGCCGCTAAGTTTTTTTCGTGTAATTTAAGGGGGCTAAGTGCGCCATAAGAAAAGCTTCGCTTTTCGCCACTCCGTGGTTGCTGAGCGAAGTCGAAGCATTGCACCCTCTTTTTTGTTAAACTCCCATTCTGCCTTTGCGTCTTCGTGCCTTTGCGTTTGCTTCTGTAAACAAAAAGGTCAAAAGCGATTTGCCTATTTCCTCCTCAAACCATTTGCATTTTCAGTTTTTTTCGACACCTTTGCACGAAGAAAATATTTCAAATGACTACACTATCAACACATAGCACAATGCCATCGCCTAAGGTATATCCGTGGGGTAGTGTCCATCCTTTCGCCCCAAGAATATAGTTTCCCCATCCTTTTCGATGATGTCGCAGTATGATTGCGATACAGCTTTAGTGTAACTGAATCAGTTCTCCTTGCTGTGTCGATTACATCATTGCGCCTCTACCTTCTTTTTTGTTTTTTTAAATAACATATAAATCGTATGGGTAAATTATATTTTCTCATAGCGTTGTTTGCAACGCTATGCCTAGGTGCGTATGCACAAACGGAATTAAAAATCAGCCAAAGCCAGATGCTTTCCATTGAAGAAATATTCAGGCTAGCCGATGAAAACAATCGAAACATTCGAGCAGCTTCTATCGCCGATGAAGTGGCTAAAGAGGGTGTAAAAGCAGCTAAAAATGCCTACCTGCCGTCGATTGATGCCGCACTGTCGTTAAGCTATAATGGCAACGGAATAATTACAGACAGGGACTTTTCCAATGCTTTTACCGCTCCTATCCCACACTTTGGCAACAATTTTTCGCTAGAAGTTTCGCAAGTGGATTTTGCTG
>JBKECD010000022.1:0-64041 GCA_047974225.1 Mangrovibacterium sp. | reverse complement strand
CATAGCTATGACATTATTAAGCGCACGGGCGAATTTATCATCAACCTCACAACCGAAGAACTAGCTCGTGCCACCGATTGGTGTGGTGTACGCTCGGGAAAAGACTACGATAAATTTGCCGAAATGAAGCTCACCAAGCAAAAAGCTAGTGTTGTGAAATGTCCCGCAGTGGGCGAATCGCCCATCTCGATTGAGTGCCAAGTGAAAGAAATTATTCCGCTAGGCTCGCACGACATGTTTATTGCCCATGTAGTAAACATCATTGCCGATGAGCGATATCTCGATCCTGAAACAGGTGCTTTCAGCCTTAAATCAGCCGGCCCCATCAGCTATATTCATGGGCATTACTTTAAAACGGGCGATCCAATCGGCAAGTTTGGTTGGAGCGTGGAGAAGAAGAAGGGGAGAGGGATTAGGGGAAAGGGAAGAGGGAAGAGTGTGTTTTAGTGCAGTTTGGGCGTGCAAAAATCGTGTTTTAGTGCAGTTAGGAAGTCGAAAAACTACGATTTAGTGCAGTTAGGGTGTGTAAAAAACGTGTTTTAGTGCAGTTAGGAAGAAATGATGTGCTATATTTGCCTAAAATTCGATTGATATGAATTCAAGTAAATACACACAAGTCATAGCCGACCAACGCCTAGAGGTGGAGCAATTTGAGTTGAATGAGGTTTGCCATCGTCCCGAAGAAGCTTTGGTTGATTTAGACAGTCCGCTGGCACAAATTGTTATCGGAGTGCGCCGATGCGGAAAGTCCACTTTGTGCCATACGGTTTTGAAGAAAAGCGGAGTGAATTATGCCTATGTCAATTTCGATGATGAGCGTTTTGCCACACTCTCGGCAGAAGATTTAAACGATGTTTTGGAGTCTTTATATATGGTGTATGGCGATTTCAAGCATTTGTTTTTAGATGAAATTCAAAACGTGTCGGGCTGGAACTTATTTGTGAACCGCCTTCTTCGGCAGAAAATGCACCTCATCATCACAGGTTCAAATGCCAAGCTATTGAGCAGTGAATTGAGCACCTATCTGACCGGTCGCTACCAGCAAATCGAACTTTTCCCCTTTTCATTTGCAGAATATCTTCAGCAACGTGAAATCAAGACCGATGCGCTCTCCACGAAAGAAGTTGCATTCCGGAAAAGAGCTTTCGAGGATTATATCCGAGAAGGGGGATTTCCCGAGTTGGCAAACATCAAAGACCATAAGGGATATATCAAGCAGCTAGTGAACAGCATTGTTACCGTTGATATTAGTCAGCGATTTAAGGTGCGCTATTTCGATGCGCTAGTGAAAATCACCAACTACATGATTGCGAATTTTGCCCAAGAGCTAAGCTATAAATCCATCGCTGAAACCTTCGGATTTGGCAGCCAACACACGGCAGAAAACTATGTGAACTATCTTCGTCAAACCTATTTGCTTGTGGGCATCAATAAGTTTTCCTATAAAGCACGTGAGCGAGTGCGGTCGGAAAAGATGTATCTCATCGACCCCGCATTGCTCACCCCGCAAGACAACAACCTAACGGGAGATAATCTAGGGTGGCGATTAGAGAATGTGGTGTATCTGGAGCTTTTGCGTCGCCGCCGACTGACCGGTGTTGATATTTATTACTATCGCAAAAGCTATGAAATAGATTTTGTGTTGAGCAAGGGGCTTGAGGTGAAAGAACTCATCCAAGTATCTGCCTTTATCGACAACGAAAAGAACTTCAAACGTGAATGCTCAGCACTCCTCAAAGCCTCAAAAGAGTTGAAATGCAGCAAGCTGACCTTAATCACCATGGGCGAAAGCCAAACACATGAGCTGAATGATGTGCTAATTAATGAAGTCAATGTGGTGGAGTGGTTGGTGAGGGGGTAGTGAGTTTTCTATTAAAAACAAGATTTTCCTTTTTATTTTCACATAATCAATTACCTTTGTGTCATAAATCTTCAAAAACAACTAGTTATTGATATAGACAGACAGTAGAATACATATAAGAAATAAGCGTTAGCTTCTGATTTTTTGTTTTTTCAAAATCGGCAAAATTTTAAAAAACGTCTCTAAATTTAAGAATGACTGATGCCTACGCCTACGGCGTGGGTTATTTGTGCATTTATTTGAGACGTGGGTGTTTGCCGATACCTGAAAAAACAGATAAAGAAATTACAAATCCCACGCTTTTTTTGTGTCCAATTTTAAAGGTTTGCAGTGGGGTTGCAGACACCCCATAACAATGGTTCAGCGAAAGCCAACGGGCCGACCACCCATATGACATTTAAAAAAGCGGTAGCCGAAAAGCGGATAGAGTAGGCAAGTATTTAAAAAAACAATAATGAAAAAGTTTTTAATTTGTGTGTTAGTAATGAGTGCAGCGATTTCAGCGAGTGCTCAAGTGAAATTCGGTGTGAAAGGTGGGTTAAACATGAGCATGCTATCCATGTCTGATGAAGATGGAGACTATGACATTGATGCTAAACCTTCATTTTATATTGGTGCTTTGGCTGAATTTGAACTTCAAACGAGAACAAGCTTGGCTATAGAGTTGCTATATGCAGATCACGGAGCCAAATATTCTGAAGATGGTTATGAAGAAACATTTAAAATGCCTTCTCTGATGCTCCCTGTATTGTTCAAATGTGAAGTAGTTGACAATTTGAACTTAGGATTTGGTCCTTATGCTAGCTATTTATTGAAAAGAGAAGTAGAATATGAAGAAGAAGGCAACAAAGAGACTGCGGATATAGGCGAGTACTACAAAGATGTAGATTTCGGTGCTTGTGTTGATGTGGAGTATAACCTATCTAGTGGTTTGTTTGTGAATGCAAGATATAATCTTGGGCTAGCAAACATCGCTAAAGATTTTGGCTATGATGAGAAATCTAAACTTAGCGCATTGCAAATCGGCGTAGGCTTTAAATTCTAATTTCACTATCACAGAAGTATTCCTTGCGGAATGCTTCTGTGATTTGTTTAATATCATTTGTCAAGTTAAAGCTGATTTAAATTTAAGTATCTTTGCCCTCCAATCGAGATAACAAGTTAGATAAATCTCAATACGTAATATATTATGAATATCAGAAAATTATTTTTTTATTTGACATTGTTGTGTTTTGGATGCAACATACCTGCGGCTTTTGCGCAAGAAGACTCAAAAGCATTGAAGCGAAAAGTTGCTATTGGTCGTTTTACAAACGTTACCAAGCAATCTCAAAGTATCTTTTACGACCAAGAAAGCGACCAATTGGGGAAACAAGCTGCCGACATCTTGGCAACCAAACTTGTGGCTTCAGAAAAGTTTATCTTGATCGAGCGCCAAGACTATGAATCTATTGTGGCAGAGCTTGAAAAGAGTAATGCATTGACACAAAATATTGGAGCCGATTTTCTTATTATTGGGTCGGTAACCGAACTCGGAAGGAAGGCTATCGGCAATCAGAAAGTCTTTTCAAACAGTGTAAAACAAGTGGTGGAAGCGGGTGTGAGCATGCGCCTTGTTGATGTAAGCACGGGCTTGATTATTTACAGCGGTGAAGGCAAAGGAGTGGCTGAGGTGGAAGATAAACGCGTGTTGGGCTATGGTGAAACAGCTGATTTTGATGCCACATTGACCGATAAAGCCATTGGTGCTGCTATCAATCAATTGGTAGAAAACATCATCAACACTTGCAATGATAAGCCTTGGAATGCCTATATTTTAGCGGAAGAGGATGGCAGTTTCATTATTTCAGGAGGGAAAAGTCAAGGAATAGCTGCTGGCAATACTTTTTCCGTGTTAAGTCCAGGCAAAAAGGTAACCAATCCACAAACAGGCATGGCAATAGAGCTGCCCGGCAAGGTGGTGGCTAAAATCAAAATCGACATGACTGTTGGTGATACGCCCGAAAATGAAGTTTCCATGGCGTCTATCATTGAAGGAGCGATTGATTCAGATAAATTGTCAAACTATCGAGTGATTGAAAATAAATAAACCTAGAATTTTATGAGAACTAAAATATTATTATTTGCCCTATTGCTTGTTTCATTTGGATGCAAAACAACCTATGAAAGCACTGTTACAGGATTAGAAAACAACGCTGCTGTAAAAGTGGTGAAGTCAAATAAATCCCTTCAATCCTATGTAGGTCCTTATATCCTCCTTATTGATGGGAACGAGTTTGAAATATCCAAGATCTATTCTGAAAAGAAAAGTTTGAAAGCTCAGATATTTCCAACCACTCCAGGAAAACATGAAATTGAAGTGAGAAAAGATCGAAACAGCCCAGCGATCTATAAAAAGAGTGTGCTTATAGATCATCGAGAAACAAGGGTCGTTGTATTAGAGGGGACTTCTAAAAATTAGTTTTAAATTGGGGAGGCTGCTAAATACGGCTGTTGTTCATTTTGTTTTCTGAGAGTATCTTTTGTACTAATCTCTTAAACCATAGCTCGCTATGCTTTGGCGAAATTAGCCCAAAATCTATCTCTCATAAAATCAAAATGACCTAACAGCTAATTTTTAGAAGTCCCCTAGAATAAGAAAATATGAAGAAAATAATTGCGTTTATTTCGCTTGTTTCGTTTTTTGCTTCGTGTGCCCCAAACAATCTATATTATTGGGGGAAGTATGACCAAGCGACCTATCAATTCAACAAGACACAGACTGAAGAGTCGAGAGTGAAGTTGCTATCTACCTATGAAGACATCATCAAAAACAAGGCTAAAAGTTTAAGCAAAGAAGTCCCTCCAGGCATTTATGCCGATTATGGCTATTTGCTCATTCAGGATGGTCAGATTGCGAAAGGGAAAGAAATGTTGGAAAAAGAACTTTCAATCTATCCCGAGTCGAAAAAAATGGTGGAATATATTTTAAAGAAACTCTAAGATGAAAAGGATATATTTATTATTGACGGCAGTTGTATGTCTTTTCGCTGCTTGTTCGCCCGTAGGCACAACAAAGCTTGCAAAGTATCAAACCTTATATGACGAACAGCCTGTGGCGGTATTGGTGATGCCACCAATAAATCGCTCAACAAAAGTGGAAGCAAAGATGAGCTTCTATAACACCCTATCCATGCCCTTGTCAAACAATGGTTACTATGCGCTTCCTCCTTTTATCTCCATGCAGGTGATGCAAGACCAAAGCGCATATGATTCGGAGTTGCTGATTGATAAATCCATGAAAGTGCTCGACAAAGCATTGGGTGCTGATGCGGTGTTGTTCACCATCGTGCATGAATGGAAAAAATTGTCTGTTGCCAATTCGATTGAAATAAAGATTGAATACATCTTGAAATCGACTAAAACAGATGAGATTCTTTATGAGCGCATGGGCGTTGTAACATTTAGATCCTCAAGTAACTCTGGAAGCATCCTTGCTGATTTAGCGGTAAACATACTCAGCACAGCTCTCACTAAAGAGGTGGAATTGGCGAGGTCGTGCAATGGCTATGCTTTCTCCGACATTCCCAAAGGGAAATATTCTCCAACGCATGGCAAAGACCAGCAAGAGATAGCTGCCGAGAAAGAATTTAAAATTCAATTGAGCAACTAATCGCACCAAGAGTCAGCCTTAAAAGCTGGCTCTTTTGCTTACAACAAAAACTTCTCCATATCATCAGGCGTAATCACCGAAAAGGATAGTTTTCCATAAACAGCTTGGGGACTTTGACAGATGGCAAAAGCTATTGAAGTTCCGTTTTTATCTTCACTCAAACTAATATTTTATCAAAAAGTCATTTGGATTTAGAAAAGCTTGTTATCTTTGGGCTAAATATAAAATCAAATAACAGACAAATGAAAGTAACAGTTGTTGGCGCAGGTGCAGTAGGTGCTAGTTGCGCAGAGTATATCGCAATCAAGAATTTCGCATCGGAAGTGTGTATTGTCGATATCAAAGAAGGCTTGGCAGAAGGCAAAGCAATGGATTTGATGCAGACTGCATCGCTCAATGGTTTTGACACTAAAATCACGGGAGCTACTAATGATTATGCTGCTACCGCAGGAAGCGACGTGGCTGTAATCACAAGCGGTATTCCTCGGAAACCGGGAATGACTCGCGAAGAGTTGATTGGCATCAATGCAGGCATTGTGAAGTCAGTAGCCGAAAGTTTGATTAAATATTCGCCAGAAATCATCATCATTGTGGTGAGCAACCCTATGGACACCATGGCTTATTTGGCTCACCAAGCCACAGGCTTACCTAAGCATCGGATCATCGGTATGGGTGGTGCGCTCGATAGTGCTCGATTCCGTTTCCGCCTAGCTGAAGCTATCGGATGCCCTCAATCGAATGTTTCTGCCATGGTGATTGGTGCGCACTCCGACACAGGCATGGTGCCATTAATCGACCGTGCGGTGTGCAACAGCATCCCCGTGTCGGCTTTCTTGAGCGCCGAGAAAATGGCGGAAGTGGTGGAAGCCACTAAAGTGGGCGGTGCTACTTTGACAAGCTTGCTTGGCACAAGTGCATGGTATGCTCCCGGAGCGGCAGTGTCGGAAATGGTGCAAGCGATTGCTTTAGACTCACACAAAGTGATGTCATGCTCAGCTTTGCTTGATGGCGAATATGGCATGAGCGATATTTCTTTCGGAGTGCCTTGTGTGATTGGCAAAAATGGTATCGAGAAAATCGTGGAGTTTGACCTCAGCGATGCTGAAAAAGCAAAAATGGACGAAGCTGCAACGGCAGTGCGTGCAGTAAACGCTTTGTTATAGTTCAATAGCATATGCATTAATAGCGGGATGAATGGGCAACCATCATCCCGCTATTTTTACGTGTCAAAGGTTAAAGATTGTCATTTCTCATCCTTAGGTATCATTTTTGTTGTTTTCTTTGAAGTATGAACCTTATAAATAGGAGGAATTATGAAACAGCTAATGACATTAATGCTTGTGTTTCTCATGAGCTTTTCAGCGGTAGAAGCCCAAAAGATATCGAAAAAAGAGCGCGAGGCACAAGCAAAATTGCAGGTGAGCGAATTGCTCGAAAGTGGTGAGTTTGTTTTTGAAGCTCGCAATGCACAGACCATGAAAGGTCGGCAAGTCAATCTCACTTCAAACTATACATTCTCCATCAGCGGAGATTCCGTGTCGGCTGATTTGCCCTACTTCGGACGTGCCTACACCGCTCCCTATGGTGGAGAAGGCGGCATCAAATTCAACGATAAAGCCGAGTCGATAAACAAAGAATACAACAGCAAAAAGCACACTTATCGCTATGAGATTGATGTGAAAGGCGAGCGCGACCATTTCAACCTAATTCTCCAAATAGGCGAAACAGGGTTTTCAAGCCTATCGGTGAATTGCAACAATAGGCAGCCAATCAGCTTCACCGGAAAGCTGAAGCTTGATGAATAACTCCAAAAACAGATGAACGAATATCATAAACTACTCTGCCAATTGATTGAAACACCATCGTTGAGCAGAAATGAGCAGTCGGCAGCCGAAGTGCTTCGCCAATTTATCACCACAAAAAACATCGCCCATGAAGCCATCGCCCAGAACACAGTCCTGCGCAATCGCCATTGGGATGATACTCGACCAACAATCCTGCTCAATTCGCACATCGACACGGTGAAACCTGCGGAAAATTGGACTTATCCACCTTTCCAAGCCACCCTCGAGGGCAGCAAGCTAATTGGACTGGGAAGCAACGATGCTGGGGCATCGGTGGTCGTGCTTCTGGCTGTATTCTGTCATTTTTATGCGAAAGAAAACTTGCCATTCAACCTGCTTTATGTGGCATCAGCCGAAGAAGAAGTGTCGGGGAAAAATGGCATGGAAAGTCTGGTGCCGATGCTTGGCAAGATTGACTTGGCGATTGTGGGCGAGCCCACCCAAATGCATTTGGCAGTCGCCGAAAAAGGATTGATGGTGCTCGATTGCAAAGCAATGGGAAAGGCAGGACATGCGGCACGCAATGAGGGCGAAAATGCAATCTATAAAGCAATGGACGCTATTGATGTTTTGCGTAATTATAAGTTTGAAAAATCATCGGAATTTTTGGGCGATGTGAAGATGAGCATCACCCAGATTGAGGCAGGCTATCAGCATAATGTAGTGCCCGATGTCTGCTCTTTTGTGGTGGATGTGCGCACCAATGAGCATTATCAAAACACCGAAGCATTGGAGATTATCAAAAGCTTGGTGAGCGCCCAAGTGAAAGAACGCTCCACACGGCTCAACTCTTCAAAAATAGCCACACACCACCCCATTGTGCAGCGCGGATTAGCACTAGGACGGAAAACCTTTGGTTCGCCCACCATGTCCGACCAAGCCTTGATGCCCTTCACCTCGGTGAAGATAGGTCCCGGCGACAGTGCTCGCTCGCACACTGCTGATGAGTATATTTTGCTCTCAGAGATGGAGGAAGCATACCAAATTTATGTAAATCTACTCGATGGATTGCAACTTTAATAAGTCAGACAGCTTGATTATTCAAAAAATATCTTTCTTTTGCAACTACAAATAGATTATTTCAAAACAATTTGAAAGCAGCAAAAATCATTATCGGCAGGCGTGAAATCGTTGATTTTCCCAATCTTCAGCTCGAAGGTATCGAAGCGAAGATTGACACGGGCGCCTACACCAGCAGCATTCACTGCCACGAGGTGAAAGAGGAAAATTGCCAAGGCGAAACATTATTACGCTGTCGATTTCTCGACCCTTCGCACCCCGAATACAACGAAAAAGAGCTTTATTTTTCGGATTATTCCATCAAAAAGGTGCGCAGCTCAAATGGGCAGGTGGAAAGTCGATTTAAGGTAAAAACAACGATTGTACTTTTTGGCAATACCTATCCGATTCAGCTCACGCTGAGCGAGCGAAGCCAAATGAAATACAGCGTGCTCATTGGGCGACGATTTCTGAAAGGAAAATTTGTGGTGGATGTGGATAAAGCCCCTCCTAACCTCCCCGAGGGGAGGGACTAGAACCAAAATGTGCAGTAAAAAGTATATATATATTAATAAACCCTGTGCCTTTAACTCCTCCCCTTGGGGAGGTTGGGAGGGGCTTTAACCCAGTGCCTCTAGCTCTCCCCCTTGGGGGAGTTGGAGGGGGCTTTAGTTATGAAAAAACACATGAAAATTGCCGTTTTATCGCGCAACCCAAGATTGTATTCCACCCGTCGATTGGTGGAAGCTGGCGAGAAACGAGGGCACACGATGGTGGTCATCGACCACTCAAAATGCGACTTAGTGATTGAAAAGAAAAACCCACATATTGTCTATAAGGGCAAGGTGCTTGATGATATTGATGCGATTATTCCACGCATCGGGGCTTCGATCACTTTCTTCGGAACGGCAGTGGTGCGCCAATTCGAGATGATGAAAGTCTTCACTGCCACTGAATCGGTGGCGTTGGGTCGCTCGCGTGACAAGCTGCGAAGTCTGCAAATTCTTTCCCGAGCGGGATTAGGTCTTCCGAAGACGGTTTTCACCAATTATAGCAAAGACGTTTCGGGTGTGATTGATGGCGTCGGCGGAGCTCCGATGGTGATTAAACTCCTCGAAGGCACGCAAGGTGTGGGCGTGGTGCTTGCGGAAACCAACAATGCTGCGGAATCAGTGCTTGATGCTTTCAATGGTCTGCGCGTGCGTGTGATTGCCCAAGAGTTCATCGAGGAAGCCAAAGGCTCCGACATTCGTGCTTTCGTGGTGGATGGCGTGGTGGTGGGAGCGATGAAGCGCACAGGAAAAGAGGGTGAGTTTCGCTCAAACTTGCATCGAGGAGGCAGTGCTCAAGTAATTCAGCTGACCGATGAAGAGGAAAATGCGGCATTGAAAGCCGCTCGAGTGATGGGTTTAGCGGTGGCTGGGGTCGATATGCTTCAAAGTAAAGATGGACCTTTAATTATGGAAGTCAATTCTTCACCCGGATTGGAAGGCATCGAAAGTGCCACAGGGGTGGATATTGCGAAGAGCATTATCAGGTATATTGAAAGGAACGCATAGCGTCCTTCCGACTTCCGCAAATTCGTTTGTCAGAGCAATCTTTTTTACTTCCTATTCACCGAAAGTTATAAAATAGCAGGAGGGGACTTCTAATTTCATACGAAAACTGTTTAAACAGGAGTACAATTAAAATCCAACATTTGACATCCATCATCCCAATTTTAGCTCCATGAAAATCCTCCATACCGAAATCAAAAAAGGCTCGTCCACCTACCTCACTTTGGAAACGGCTCGCTTGCACACGCACACCAAAATTGAAGTGCCAGTGCTCATCGAGCGAGGCAAGAAGCCCGGACCTACACTATTATTAAGCGCTGGCATTCATGGCGATGAGGTGAATGGTGTGGAGATTGTCCGTCGAGCCATTAAGGAGAAAATCACCAAGCCCGAATGTGGCACCGTGATTGCTATTCCGGTGCTCAATGTGCTGGGATTTTTGAATAAAACCCGTGAGTTTCCCGATGGCAAAGACCTCAACCGTTTCTTCCCCGGATCGAAGACCGGTTCGCTAGCCAATCAATTTGCCCACACCTTCATGCAGGAGATTGTGCCCCACATCGACTATTGCATCGACTTCCACACAGGCGGGTCGTTTCGGAATAACATTCCGCAAATTCGAGTCAGCCGTGGCAATCCCGAGCTTTTGGAATTGGCAGAAGTCTTCAATCCTAAATACATCGTGCAAGCTCCAGTGCGCGATAAATCCTTTCGTGAATCAGCCACCAAGCTCGGCAAAAAGGTACTACTCTTTGAGGGCGGAAAAGCTCTCAACTTCTCGAAGGGAGTAACCGAAGCAGGCTTGCAAGGCATCATGCGCGTGATGCAACACATTGGCATGCGTGATTTTGAAACCGCCATCAGCCCTGCCAAGCGAGAATCAATCTTTATTGTGGAATCACTCTGGCAGCGAGCTCGCCATTCAGGCTTGTTTCACACCTTTGTGAAAGATGGCGAATATATCACTAAAGGACAAATTCTCGGCAGCATCTCCGACCCCTATGGCAAGGTGGAATATCTAATCAAAGCTAAGCAAAATGCCCACATCATCGGCATGAGCCACTCGCCAATTGTGATGCAAGGCGATGCGCTGTTTCATCTGGGGGTGGAGAAAGAATGAGCACGTGATTAGACAATTCCAGCTAGATTTACCTATTTAGATTGATTAGACATCAATAATAATAGTATATTTGAGCTCGACTTGGCAGAAGTGTTAAAGGGTTCGGCACTTTCTTGCGAAGTCGAAAAATAGAAAAGTAACCGTGAGAGCCCGCTGATTTAATACCATGAGAACTTTAGCTTTAGCCTGTCTGCTTGCACTGTCGGTTTCTGCTTGTCAGAACCAAGACAAGGAAGCCGCCAAGCCCAATGTATTATTTATCATCTCGGATGATTTGACTGCCACAGCCATTTCAACCTACGAAAACAGAGTGTGTCAGACGCCAAATATTGACGCTCTAGCCGCCGAAGGCGTGCGTTTTACATCTGCCTACACTCAATATCCCGTGTGTGGTCCTTCGCGAGCTTCCATGCTCAACGGATATTATCCTGATGCCACCAAAGCATTCGGCTACGAAAGTGGAAGAAAGCAAATCGGCGATGAGCGCAAAACGCTTCCGCAATATTTCAAGGAAAATGGATATTACACCGCTCGTGTGAGTAAGATTTTTCACATGGGCATCCCGATTGATATCGAAAAAGGAAGCGATGGAACCGACGATCCTGCATCGTGGACGGAGAAATTCAACAGCCAAGCACCCGAATGGAAAGCTCCAGGTGAAGGTGAGCTTGTACAAGGAAACCCTGACGGCACGCTGCCAATAAAAGGGGGCAATGTAATGACTATTGTCAAGGCTGATGGCGATGACATGGTGCATGCCGATGGAAAGACTGCTCAAAAAGCATGCGAATTAATTCGCCAACACAAAAACGAACCATTCTTCTTAGCTGTTGGCTTTGTTCGTCCTCATGTGCCTTTTGTTGCCCCATCAAAATACTTCGATCCTTATCCCTTTGAGGGTATCCAACTACCTCCAAAGGTGGAAGGCGATTGGGACGACATTCCCAAGCAAGGAATCAACTATGTGAACACTCAAAACGCACAAATGAGTCCCGAGCAACAGCAAAAAGCCATTGCCGCATACTATGCCAGCGTGTCGTATATGGACGCTCAGGTGGGGAAAGTGCTTCAGACACTCAAAGAAGAGGGCTTGGAAGATAATACTATTGTGGTTTTCACATCCGACCATGGTTTTCACCTTGGCGAACATGACTTCTGGATGAAAGTTAGCCTAAAAGAAGAATCTGTCAGAGTGCCACTCATTATTAAAGTCCCAGGCAAAACTCCCGCCATCTGCAATTCTTTTTCTGAATTGCTCGACCTTTATCCCACACTTGCGGATTTGGCAGGGCTCGACATCCCCGAACATATCCAAGGAAAAAGCTTAGCTAAACTGATTGATAACCCTTCGGAGGAAGTGAGAGATGCTGTTTTCAGTGTGTCGCAAGGACAAGCATTCCTGATGCGCACACGCAAGTGGGCGTATATTCAATATAAAGAGGATGCTCGTGGCGGCATGGAATTGTTTGACATGGAAAGAGACCCCCAGCAATTCACCAACCTAGCCTACAATCCCGCCTATGCTCAAGTGCTCGAAGACATGCAGCAGCAGCTGAAAGCAAAGCTAGCAGCAGTGCGTACAAATGATTTGGGGATAGCGTATTAAAAGGTGAACTTCTACAATAAACACATGTGTTTATGCGACTATTCTAAGAAAATACGCATCTTTGCAGTCTCGATATTTTCTTCGGAAGAGAATATCGAGACTATGCTAAAGAAAATCCTACATTGTCGCGCTATTGCATCAGATAAAGATTGTTCATGTCAAACTCCATAAAAAAGAACTTCGCACTAAACCTGATAAACACCATATCAGGTTTGCTGTTCCCGTTGATCACGTTTCCCTATACATCGCGGATACTGATGGCGGATGGAATCGGGCAGGTGCAGTTCTTTCAGTCAATCATAAACTACATTGCTTTATTTGCCGCTATTGGTATTCCGCTTTATGCCGTGCGAGAAGTGGCTCGGGTGAGAGATAACAAAGCAGAAACTACGAAGGTGACATGTGAAATCTTATTGTTGCACACGCTATTTACTGTTGGTGGTTATCTGAGTGTATTCATCTTGGCTGCTACTGTTGGGAAAATTCAAGCGGATATTCCGCTATTTCTATTGCTGAGCACGACTTTGTTTTTCAATGCTATTGGAGTGCCTTGGTTTTATCAAGGGATTGAAGATTTCAAGTATATCACGATACGAACCATTGCGGTCAGAATATTTTCGCTGATTGGCTTGTTTGTGTTTGTGAAAACGAAGGATGATATATTGTATTATGCCGCAATCACAGTGGTGGCAAATGTGGGGAGTAGTTTGTTCAACTTTTTTCGCCTACGAAAATATTTAGACCTTTCGGTCATTTCATCATTTCGGCAGCTGAATTTAAAAAGACATTTAGCTCCAGCCTTGCGAATCTTTGTATTGTATCTAATCACGAGCATCTACATCAATCTCGATTCGGTGATGCTTGGTTTCTTGAAAGATGAGCAGGCTGTGGGATATTACGCTGCGGCTATGCGATTAACCCGGACGGTTCTGGGAGTTGCAACATCCTTGAGTGGAGTGCTAATGCCTCGATTCTCAAATATGGTTTCCAGTGGTCTTTTCGATGAGTTTTATGCTTTGGCGGGGAAAGCTGTGAGCTTTATTTTGGCACTAAGCCTACCGATGACCGTAGGGGTGGCTGTGATGGCATCCCCAATGATATCTCTTTTTTGCGGAGAAGGTTTCGCACCATCGGTCTTAACGCTTCAAATCATCTCCCCCATTATTCTGTTTATTAGCTTAGCCAGCGTTGTTGGATCTCAAATCTTATTTCCTTTGGGAAAAGAAAAGTTGCATATCATTGCTACTGGTGTTGGGGCGGTGATGAATTTAACCCTTAATCTGGTGTTAATACCTCGATATGCGCAGTATGGTGCTGCTGTCGGCACATTTGCGGCAGAGTTTACGGGACTTCTTATGATGATCCTTTTAGGTCGAAAATATTTGAAGTTCTCTGTTTTTACGAAACAAAACCTCAACTATCTTATAGGCACTCTGCTCATATTGCTGTATTTGTATGTGCTGCATGCTTGGCTGAAGGGAGAAATAGAATTTCTAATTGCAGGAATAGTGGGAAGTGTGTTCGTTTATGGCGTGTATCTATTAAAAATGAAAGACCCTTTTGTGATGCAAGTCATGCAGATTTTAACTAGAAAAATTACGAAAGATGAATAATATATTAGTGAGTATCATTGTTCCGGTGCATAATGCAGGAGAACTTCTGAAACGTTGTTTAGATTCTCTCATCAACCAAACACTGAGAGAGATTGAAATCATACTCATACTCGATTGCCCAACAGATGGCAGTGATTTGATTGCGAAGGAATATGCTCAACAAGATTCTCGAATAAAAATCATTCAGAATCAGACAAACCTGCATATTGGAAATTCTCGAAACGAGGGGTTGAAAATAGCGCAAGGAAAATACATTGGTTTTAACGACCATGATGATTATGCCGACCCTCAAATGTATGAATTGCTCTATCGAAAGGCGGAAGATGAGCAGTTGGATTTGGTTTGCAGTCCATATGTCATTGTAAAAGGCGATGAAATCACATGTATGAATGACTTCCCAGAAGAGTTGCAAGCGGAGGAGTTTGCGCAAGCTGCTTATGCATGTAGCATCGGGGCTGATGCTGATGAAGATTACAACGTTCTAAACAAGGCTCTGATATGGAAAAACTTATATCGACTTGATATCATCAAAAGGCATCAGATAACATTTGTCGATACGAATTATATCAGTGCTGAAGATATCTGTTTTATGGTCGATTATACTCGTTGTATTCAGCGAGCTGGTTTTATCGCTTCTCCTTTATATTATCACGATGTAGGTATTAATAGCAATACGGGGAAAACATATTCTTACCTCCAAATAGAAAAGAGAAGTGCGCTTTTAGAGTACGTCCAAAATCATCTCCACAGAGAGGGGGTATTTGACAAATATAAAACTCGTTGGCAAGGTACTGTTCGGAATATTTTGTATTACTCATTACTTATCGAGTATAGATCTATTGGCGTATTTTCTGTGGTGAAGAAAATATTAAAAATTCGCAAGAATAAAGAACTGAAAAGAGCTTTCAGAGATGGGAATACGCTATCGCCTCCTTATCAAGCAGGCTTAAAGAGTAAGATAGCATTTGATATCGTAAGATTTCTTATTGCAATTTAAAGAGGAAAGACCCACATTAATTAACCCTTCAAACAACAGATTTATAAGATATGAATATTGCAGTAATATTGGCTGGTGGAAATGGTCAAAGGATGAGTTCTGAGTATCCGAAACAATTCATTAAGATTGCTGGGAAAATGGTGATTGAACACACCATAGAGGTGTTTCAAACGCATCATCTGATTGATGAAATTATTGTTGTTTCAAATCCAATGTATATTGATAAAATCGAAAGCATTGTTTTAAGAAACAAGCTCAGCAAAGTGAAAAGAATATTGTCGGGTGGCAAAGAGCGTTATCATTCAAGTTTAGCAGCCATAAAAGCTTGCGAAGGAATGGCAAACGACACCAACATCATTTTCCATGATGCTGTCAGACCGCTGGTCAATCACCGA
The DNA here is from genome assembly GCA_047974225.1 of Mangrovibacterium sp. Taxonomy (GTDB): domain Bacteria; phylum Bacteroidota; class Bacteroidia; order Bacteroidales; family Prolixibacteraceae; genus JBKEDC01. The sequence goes on along the minus strand of JBKECD010000022.1, from coordinate 48,398 downwards.
ATCATCAATGATTGTATCAACGCTTTAGAAAAGTATAATGCTGTTGATGTCGTTATTCCAACCGTCGATACCATCATCAAAGCTTCAGACAAAAATACAATTTCAGGAATACCCCCAAGACACAATCTGAGAAACGGACAAACACCACAAGCCTTTAAGCTAGAAACGATAGCACGAGCCTATGAGTTGGCTTTAGATGACCCAAAATTTACTACAACTGACGACTGTGGAGTTGTTAAAACGTATCTTCCTCACGAAGATATTTATCTGGTAGATGGTGAAACTTTTAATATGAAACTGACATATCACGAAGATTTACATTTACTCGAAAAGATGTTTCAATTAAAAACATACAACGTAAATCAGGAAGCTATTGACCTCGATGCTCAGGAGCGACTGAAAAACAAAGTTATGATTGTTTTTGGCGGAAGTTATGGCATCGGCAGTGAAATAGTAAAAATGGCTCGAAGATTTGATGCCATTGTTTATTCATTCAGCAGGTCGGAGAGCAACACAGATGTTTCCGATGTTGAGCAAGTCAAAATGGCTTTTCAATCGGTCTATCAAAAGCACAATCGGATTGACTATGTTGTTTCTACCGCTGGAATTTTGATGAAGGAAGCCTTGTGTAATATGGACTACGAAAGTATAATCACGAGTGTAAATACAAATCTTTTAGGGGCGCTCATTGTGGCAAAAGAGAGTTGTGAATATTTAAAGGAATCATCTGGTTCGTTATTGCTCTACACATCTAGTTCATATACTCGAGGTCGGTCTTTCTACTGCACCTATTCGGCAACAAAAGCAGCCATTGTAAACCTAGTGCAAGCCCTTAGTGAGGAATGGTTAGAAGATGGAATAAGAATCAACTGTATTAATCCCGAGCGAACAAAAACGCCTATGAGAGTTTCAAATTTTGGCTTTGAGCCAGAGGATAGTCTGTTGAATCCCGAGAATGTAGCCATTGCGTCTATCAATACGCTTGTGTCTAGTTTAACTGGGGAGGTTGTAGATGTAAAACTTAAATAATAGCACCGATTAATATAATATGTCTATAAAAAAATACAAAAATCAGTTTCTTGGATTATTTTGGTATAGTATTGCTATGCTTATTCGACCATTCTTTAAAGTTAAAAACAATCGTATTTTTTGTTGGTCATATAACTTCACCAAATACGCATGTAATCCTAGGGCTATCACAGAATATATTCTTGAGAATGCCCCGGAAGAATACGAAGTTTATTGGGCATTTGATTCCAAAAACATACCCGATGAATTAGATCGGCGAATACATGTAGTGAAGAAACATAGTTTTCAGCACATGGCGGCTTTATATACGTCGAAGTTTGTCATCACAAATGCAAGAAATAATAAGTATGACTCCTTATTTGGCAAAAAACGGAATCAAAAATATATTATGACTTGGCATGGTTCCATAGGCAATAAGCCAATCGAAAAAGATGTGGAAGAAACGCTAAATCCAAGATATAAAAGGATGGCGATTAAGGATTCGGAAATCTGCGATCTAATGCTGTCTAACTGCATGCGTTTTACTCAACAAATACGACGTGCATTTTGGTATGACGGAGAAATATTAGAAAAATGTAGTCCTAGAAATGATGCGTACTATAACACAGAATACATTAATCAAACCTATTATCGTGTAAGAAAAGAGCTTGGCTTCAATGACAATGCCAAAATAGTGTTATACGCTCCTACCTTTCGCAATAACAGCACTGATCTAAAATTCTATCGCATTAATTGGACAAATATTATTCCCTCCCTAGAGAACCTATTGGGCGGAGAAGTTGAGGTGTTAGTTAAATTACATCCAAACATGAATAATAATCCCGACATAGATTCTTTGGTTAATTATCCACATACTCACAATGTTACTCGGGCTTCAGACATACAAGACTTTATGCTTGCAGCAGATGCTATGATATCGGATTATTCTAGCACCATGTTCGACTTTGCTCTTTTAAGGAAACCTTGCTTCACATATGCAGTCGATAAAGAGAGCTATGACAGGGGTGGCTACTTCCCAATAGAACAACTACCTTTCCCCGTAGCTGAAAACGAAACTCAATTACAAGAGTGCATAGAAAATTTTTCATCAGATAATTATTTAGAAAAGGTCAATGACTGCTTTAGTAACCTATTCGGATTAGAGGAAGATGGAAACAGCTCTCAAAGGCTTTTAGCATGGATAAGAAATAATACGTAGAAGTATATTTCTTCGGAAACTTTGTGAACGGATTTTGGGTTAACAAAGTTCATAATTCGTACTTCTTCCCCCACCAGCTTCTTTCTTCAGAATGTCTTTGGTGATTAAATCTTGATAATCTTTTGTTGCCGGTCGTTGAGTATGGTTTTGGCATGTCGATTCCAAAAATCAGCTTTGTCATGCACTTTCGATAGGGTTTGCTCGGTTGCTTCAACCGCATTGATTAGGCATTGCAAAAACCATAGAACCCAAGCTGTGATGTCGGAATTGCCTTTTTGCGACTTCTCGAGTACTTCATAATATTGCTTTCTTTCCATGCGAATCTGAGCTGATAGGCTATAAAATCGGCGGACACTCTTATCGGAGCGAGCGAGCATCATCTCCACAATTCCATCCACATGGCGTTCTGATTCCACCGCTCCAGCAATATCCATTCCCAATCGGCGTGCTATGGAGGATCGCACTTGGTCGGAGGCTAGAAGTTCGCCTTCAATTTCCGATGACTTTGTGATGTCTAGCGTCAGGGTGTGCAAAACGGTTTCGTCTTGCAGGTAGAAGCCCAGCGAGTGCATTTTTCCGACCAATTGCCCTTGCCGATTTCTCGCTTCGCCAAGCAACTTCATCACTTGCTGATTGTCCCAAGTGAAGTTCGTCCAGTTCTCGTGTTCATGTAAATAAATCTTCATTCTCCGCAAATTATGCGGTGAATAGGGGCGTTATTTGCCGCAAGGCTTCTTATAGCTTCTTCCCAGCATTCTTGCACAGCATCCCTTCGCTCACCCATGCTCGGAAGCGAATGAGCATGATGGAGACGGCAAACTTCAGCTGCAAGGCATAAATCACTGCCAAGCCCAATGTTGCCACCCACTTTAGGGCTTCTTTCACTAGCACGATGCTTTCCGAAGTTTGTCCGCTGACTTTAGCTTGTCGCCGCTGGCTAATTCCACTTCCGATGCCTTGCCTGCGGATGAACTCTGCGGTGGTGCGCTCTTGTGGCACAAGGTGAAACACTACTGCTTCGGGCACATACCACATCTCTTCGCCTTTCGCCTGCAAGCGATAAAAAAGTTCCTTTTCTTCGTTGCCATAGAGCTGCCGCCCCACACGTCCGAGTGCCGTGTTAAAGCCTTCATGACGCTGAAACAATTCGGCACGAAAAGACATGTTTGAACCTCGAAAATAATCTTTCGTGAAGCGTTTTTGTGCATCGCCCTTATCGAAGAATCCTAAGAGCGAAGCAAGATAGGGGTTATACCACGAGGGCTTACCTACCATATATTTCAAGAGAATCTTTCCGCCAATGGCAGAAACCTCGGGGTGTGCATCGAGAAAACCGATGATTTGCGCAAAGAAATCAGGTGTCAGCACCGCATCATCATCGAGAAAGGTGAGGTATTTGCCTGTGGATTCTGCAACGCCTCGATTTCGCCCGAAAGACAAGCCTTGCTGTGTTTCCACCACATATTTCACCTGCACTTCGGGGTGGGCTGCCATAAATTCGTGGCACTTCGCTTCGGTGTCATCAGTGGAATTGTTGTTCACTAGCACCACTTCATAGCGCGAGCTGTCGATGCTTTGCTGAAGAATTGAGTCGAAGAGTCCTTCGAGAAACTGCGCTCGATTATAGGTGGCGATGATGGCTGAGATTTCGATCATGATTGTAATACCATTTTAATTGTTTTCCGACTTTTTTGTTCCATCAGCACGGTGCGACTGCCAACCATGCGCGCGATGGATTCGTTATTATAGAAACGAATGGTGGCGAGAGTGAGCCCACTATTATAGAGTACTTTGAAATTTTGGCTGAGCTCACTTGCCACTTCCTGCAAGTCGAACTCGGGTTCGTCGATGCAAAAGGAAATCTGAATGGCTGCTTGCTGAATGAGGTTCACCTTGATGCGATTTTCCTTGAAGAACTGAAACACCTCAGTCAGTTCATTCACACTCACAAAGGAATAATCCTTGGCTTGAAGGGTGATGAGGGCTTGGTGTTCCTTCTGAATATAGATGGGCGGCAAGTCGAGTTTTTCGTCCACTTCATGAATGATTGTGCCCGCTTCGTTGAGGTCTTCAAAGGAGCGCACTAGGAGCGGAATGTTGTTGTTGCGCAGTGGCTTCATGGTTTTGGGGTGGATGATATTCGCCCCCGAATAGGCGAGCTCGATGGCTTCTTTATACGAGAGTTCGGCGAGCTTCTCGGTGCAATCGAAGTCCTGCGGATTGGCATTGAGCACACCCGGCACATTCTTCCAAATCGTTACGCTTTCGGCGTGGAGCACACTGGCAATGATGGCTGCTGAATAATCAGAGCCTTCACGCCCGAGTGTGGTGGTGAGGTTGGTGCGTGTAGCCCCGATGAATCCTTGGGTTATGAATAGTTCGCTGCCTACAAAATGCTTTGTGCAAAGTTTTTCCGACAGTTTCCAATCGACATTTGCTTCGCGATATTGCGCATCGGTGCGCAGGCACGAGCGAATGTCAATCCACTGATTGGCTTGCTTGTTTTCCTGCAAGAAATCCGAGATAATGGCGGTGGAAAGAAGTTCGCCGAAGCTCACAATTTGGTCGTATTCAAAGTCGAAGCACAGCGAGGGTTGAATCTGCAAGCGCTTGAGCAGTTGCTGCCAAATGCGCTTAGGGAGCTGACGGTTTTCGAGTTTCAGCTCATTCATAATTTCTTCATGATAGCCATGAATAGCGTTTAGTTCGGGTTGAAGGTCTTCGCCATTGAAGTATTTTCGCACCAGCACTTCGAGCGCATTGGTGGTTTTCCCCATGGCTGAAACCACCACAATGAGTTGCCCGCTGTTTTGCTGAATGATTTGCGCCACTTGGCGGATGGCATCGGCTGAAGAAACGGCAGCGCCGCCGAATTTGTATATTTTCATGTTAGGGTTTTAAATTGTCGGGGGCTGACCTTCGTGTCGCCCCTAAACTTGCAGATTGCAAATATATAAAAAAAGGAGACATGGGTTTCAATAAGGTTGCATTGAAGGTGTCGGGATAAGCCCGATGGCGTGTTATGCAGAAAAAAAACAACAAAAAGCAGAAAAAAAGCGTTCAATGTTTGGAAATATAAAAAGTGCTCGTATCTTTGCAGCGCAATTAGCAAAAATCCTGTTGGCCCGTTCGTCTAGTGGTTAGGACGCCAGGTTTTCATCCTGGTAGCAGGGGTTCGATTCCCCTACGGGCTACTTTCAAAAACTTTTATTTGAGGAGAAATTAAGAATGGCAAATCATAAGTCGTCTAAAAAAAGAATCAGACAAGACGAAGCAAAACGTATTCACAATAAATATTACGCTAAAACAATGCGTAATGCTTTGCGCGCCTTGCGCAGTACAACCGACAAAGAAGCCGCAATTGCTGAACTTCCTAAGGTTACTTCGATGATTGACAAATTAGCGAAGAGAAACATCATTCATGCTAATAAAGCAGCCAACTTGAAATCAAGTGTTACTAAACATGTGAATGCTTTGTAGTATTTTAGGCTGAAAAATATAAAAAAGGAGCGATTGAAAATTTCAATCGCTCCTTTTTTTTTGCTCTCCGCCTTGCAGCGAAGTATGAGTTTAGCCCTACGGCTATACTGCTTCGGTCGCTGAACTATCGCTTGCTTTTGACAATCGACGCTTGACAATTGTGTTTTGTCCAGAGACGATGCCGCGAACGGCATCCGAAAATTCAAGATAGCTATCATCGTCGGTGCCATTCATCACATTGAGATAGGGCACCAGCTCGGTGTTTATCATCTCAACCAGCTCTTTGCGCAAGGCTGACGCATTGGGTTGGTCAATCTGCTGCATGCGCAAATCTCGGTAGTCGGCATAGTTGGCGATGAAAGCTTCCTGCGCCGCTTTGAGCGTGTTAAACATGCCTTCAGCATACATGAGCGAAGCGAGAAAAGCGAAGTTTTCCGCCTGTTCGAGCTCGATAATCAAGGACTTGACAAAGGAACTGCGCACCATGATTTTTGTTGCATGCACAATTGAGCTGTCATACTTGTCGAGCAACATTAGGATTTGGCTTGCTGCCGTTTTTGTGCTCGCCACGAATGTGTAGGACTTGATCAGCGAGTAGAACTGCTGATAGGTGTTTTTCAGATTCACGAAATCACCCAAGGCTTGGGATTTGATTCGTTCTTCTTTGATGACTACGGTCAAAGCGCTGTTTTTCGCTTCGATTCTGTTCAGCAAGCCTTGGAGATGCGCACTTGCGGCATCGTCTAATAGGGTTACTTTGTTTAAGATGGCTTGAGTTAAGCCTACGATTTCTCCAACGCGGATAGATCGTCTAACACATGAAATTTTTGTTCTCATTGGAATAAATTTTTGAGAAATTAATAAAATAGAGTTCCAACAGGTCGGTTGTCATAATTGCCGATGAAACTCGAAAAGTTAAAATGGAAGTTATACGATTGCAATCTTGTGTCCCTTCATATATACATATATACTTGCGACATACTTTTTGCACTTTTCAGAGCACTTTTTTTGAAAGTTTTTCGCAAATCACTGTATGTTAGCAAAATAATTTTTCTATTTAGAATAGATTTAAATAGTGTAAATGAGCATAAAAGAGTCATTAGACACTTTTTTAATAGGTAAAATCAATGATAAGTCATCGAGATATAGCGAAAACCAAAGTGTATTCGTATCACATTGGGGAAAATATAGTCCGAATACACATGTATTCGCATCGCATTTGGAAAAATATAGTCCAAATACATGATGTATTCGTATCTCATTTGGAAAAATATAGTCCGACTACATGATGTATTCGTATCACATTTGGGAAAAATAGAGGAATGTTATTTTCGTAAATCGCTATTAAGGACTTTAGCCATCAAATAAAGACTAGAAAGAATGGGACAGGGGATTGCCAATGCAGCAATGTGGGGAAAATAAAAAACCAATCTTATCTAAAAGATTGGTTTTAAGAGAATAAAAATTTTAAAAGTGCCCAGGACGGGATTCGAACCTGCACGCCGTAAAACCGGCACCAGCCCCTCAAGCTGGCATGTCTACCAATTTCATCACCTGGGCGATCCTTTTGTGGCTGCAAATATACGAAGCTTTCTGAAAGATAAAAGCATTTGAGCTATTTTCTTTTCAAAAAAAACATCGTTATTACTCGCTACAACTCTCTATCTGTCTTAAATTGAATGTCATTCAGATAGTGGCGAATATTGATTTCATTGCTTTTTTTGCAGACCATCAGCACATCTTTAGTATCAACGATAATATAGTCATTCATACCATTGAGGAGCACTAAGCGGTCGCTTTCTGAGTGAATTACATTGCGGGCTGCTTCATAGCAAAAAATATTTTCCCCGCTGATCACATTGAGGTTCTCATCTTTTTCGAGCTGGTGATAGGCATTTGTCCACGTGCCAATATCGCTCCATCCAAAGTCGGCACACAAGGCATATAGTTCGTGCATATATTCTAAAATCGCATAGTCGATAGATATGTTGGGACATTCGGAATAGACTTTTCTCACGAAATTATTTTCACTCGAAGTGCCATATTTATCAGCTCCTTTCACAAAGAAACTTTCGTGCATCTCGGGTTGATGCTGTGCATAGGCTTTGTCGAGCGCTTCCACCGAAGCCACCAAGATGCCTGTATTCCAAAAGAACTCACCACTCTCAAAAAAGATATTAGCCATCTCTTCGTTGGGCTTCTCGGTGAAGGTTTTCATCTGATAAATATTCGGTGTTTTCTGCTCATCGACATGGTCGCCAATCTGAATATAGCCAAAGGATGTTTCGGGGCGAGTAGCCACGGTGCCAAGGCTCATGATGGAGCGACTTTCACGCACAAAGTCAAGACCTATCTCTAGCTGTTCGCAAAACTCTCGCTCATGCAGAATGATTTGGTCAGCAGGGGTGATGATTAGATTGGCATGGGGGCATTTTTGCTTGATTTTACTTGCGGCATAAGCCACACTTGGGGCGGTGTTTCGGCGAATGGGTTCGAGTAAAATTTGCTGTTCGCCTAACTCGGGGAGCTGCTCTACCACCAGCTCCCGATGTGCTTCATTGGCAACAACAATAATATTTTCAGGAAGGCAAACATGCTTGAAACGACGGTAAGTCATTTGGATAAAAGTTTCCCCTGTGCCAAGGATATCGAGGAATTGTTTCGGTTTTTCAGCATTACTGATGGGCCAAAATCTTCGTCCTAGACCTCCAGCGATAATAATACAGTAAGTATTTTGCATTTTTTATTTGCATTGGTTTTATGTACTCCCAAAGAACGTAATTTTTGCGGAAATGAGCAAATAAGTTGTCAAGTTCCTGCGCTCGAAAAAACAAGTATTAAAAAAAATGCTCCCCACAGGTAGGATATTTTTACCTTTGTGCGGTATATCAGTAAAAGTAGATGCAAACATGCTCAGCAAAGTAGAATTTAAACAGTTATTTGATGCCCAATTCGATGCGATTCGAGGATTCATCTTCTATCGCTGTGGAAATACGGAGCTGGCTTCCGACATGGCGCAAGATGTTTTTATGAAGCTTTGGGAAAAACGAGCGCAATTGAGCAAGCAAAATCTGAAGTCATTGCTTTATAAGATGGCAAATGATTTGGTCATCAGCAACTATCGCAAAGATGCAACACGCCAAAGCTTCGAACAAAATATGCGTTTTTCTGCTGAAGAGTCGCTTTCGCCTGCCGATGAACTAAGCTTTAAGGAACTGGCTTCAAGCTATGCCGAAGCCTTGGAACAGATGCCCGAAACGCAGCGTGTGGTTTTCCTCATGAGTCGAAATGATGAGCTTAAATATGCCGAGATTGCCGAATGCTTGGGCATTGGAACAAAAGCGGTGGAAAAACGCATGCACGGGGCATTGAAACATCTGAAAACAAAATTACTAGTCTAAAACAAAATCATATGAAAACAGAAAATATAAAGATAAGTCCTCGATGGACTCGCACGAAAGACGAAATATGGGATGAGATTTTTTCTGAAAAGGGAGAGCCCCAAGCCAAGCAATACACCCTCTGGCGATATGCTGCTGTGGCGGCGGTGCTTGTCGTTGCGCTGACTTCTTTCGCCTTTTTGCATGAAACAAGGGTGCTAGTTGCCCGAGGCGAACATTCGACGATTGTTTTGCCCGATGGATCGAAAGTTAATCTCAATGCCGACTCTCGATTGAGCTATAAGCCTTATTGGTGGTGGGCTTCAAGAGATGTAGAGCTCGTGGGAGAGGGGTTTTTTGAGGTGAAAGCGGGCAGTCGGTTTGTAGTTACTTCGGGAGAACATCAGGTGAAAGTGCTCGGCACAACATTTAATATCTTTGCTCGTGCCGACCATTACGCCGTGTCTTGCCTGACAGGCAAGGTGGAAGTGAGCTCGGCAAACCGCTCCAGCATCTTAAGCCCCAATATGCACGCAAGCTGGCGCAAAGAAGAGTTCCAAATCACCGAGCAAACCGATGCTTTGCAGGCTATTGCTTGGACACAAAATAGGTTTTCATTTCGAGCCGTTCCGCTGCGTGAAGTGGTGCAGGAAATTGAGCGGCAATATAACATCACGGTTTCGAGCGACTCTAAACTTGATTATTCCTATACGGGGAATTTCTCGAAAGAAAGACCCGCCGCAGAAGTGCTCGAAATCATCGGACGACCTTTTGGAATTAGCTTTAAAATCGAACCGTGAAAAATATTTTGCTATTCACCATCGGACTACTATTCGCTACCGCAGCTTTTCCCCAAGAGTTGCGGTTGATGGTTTCTAGCAAACCCCTAAACGAGGTGCTCCGCATGCTTCAGGTGGATATCTCGTTTGATGATGATGCCCTGTCGAAACATTCCGTGTCGGTTTCGCAAACGTTTAATTCCCCCGAAGAAGCCATTTCGTTTCTACTGAAAAACCTGCCATTTCAAATGAAGAAAATAGGTAGCGTCTATGTTATTTCAGCAGCACCAATTGCAATGCCCGAAGCACGCAAAAAGTATATTTTATCGGGAGAAGTGTGCAGCCAGTTCACAGGCGAAGCCTTGCCTTATGCACAGATACAAACCTCCCAAGGACTGATATACACCAATGAAGTAGGGTATTTCTCGCTGGAGAAAGAGCTTAATCAGCCGTTGCGTGTGCAGTTAAATTATTTGGGATTTCAATCGCTCGACACGATGCTGCATGTTGGTCATCACCAATTGACCCTTCGCCCTCAGCATATTTCTTTAGACGAGATTGTCATTGCTACATCGCCCGCCTCCATGCTGATGCAATCGGGGAAAAGCTCGGGCGAAACACGTCTTAATCATCAAATAGCGCAATATATGCCGGGGAATGCCGATAATTCGATATTCAATCTCCTGCGTATGATGCCCGGGGTGCGCGCTTCGGGAGAGCCTTCGGAAGACCTCATCGTGTGGGGGAGCGATTGGGGCGAAAGCCGCTTGACTTATGACGGTTTTACCATCTTCGGAATGAAAAGTTTCAGCGACCAGATTGGCTCGGTCAATCCCTATATGGCAAAAGATATTCGCCTAGCGAAGGGGGGATTTGGCGCTTCAGAAGGAAACCGCATCGGAGCGATTGCCGAGATTACGGGCAGAACAGGAAATTTCAATAGCCCCGAGGTGAAAGCCTCCCTGAGTAATTACACCGCCAATAGCTATCTGTCGATTCCTTTTCAGAAGAAAGCTGCGCTATCGGTGGCGTTTCGGCAGACTTTCTATAATTTATATCGCACGGAAAACATCGAGAGTAGTTCGAGTGGAAGCTCTCATGGAAAAGGGAATGGCAGTCGGCAACAAACGGCTTCCGATGTTTATATTGAGCCCGACTATGATTTTCGGGATTTGAATGTGAAATGGGCAGGCAAGACATCGGCAAACGACCACTACTATATCAGCTTTTATGCTGCCGACGACCAATTTCAATTTGATGTGAAGCAACAAGATTACAGCGTGGAGGCGAGCGAGCAAAACCGACAATATGGTGCTGCGGCTAACTACATACGCCATTGGAGCAATGGCAGTCAGACGAAGTTTATTACTTCCTATTCCGCTCTTTCCGCCGCTATCGACAATGTGGTGGGCATCACAAACAAGCTGTCGAGCCCGCCCGATGTTTTCCATATCGACAACTCGGTGCAGGAATTATCGCTGAAGGTGGAGCATCATTTCAGGCTCAGCACACGCCAGCAGATACAATTCGGGGGCGAATGGAAAAACTATGCCACCGCATGCAACGACAGTAGCACAAGCATCGGCAATGGAGCTTTTCACATCACCGACCATATCGCTTGGGGCAAACTAGCTTTGAGCCTTGGTGTCAGAACAGATTGGGTGTCCACTAATCAGTTGTTTCTTCAACCCCGCCTTTCCGCTCAATACAGTCTGACAGAGGAACTCACCGCCACCGCTTCTTTTGGGCGATATCATCAGTTTCTCACACGCACTCCCTATTCGTATAGTTCGGGAAGTTATCAGCTGATTTGGAATTTATCGGATAGCACCTACCTTTCCTCCACACATTATTTGCTCGGCATGGGCTTCAGTAAAAATGCATGGCTTTTGAGCGTTGAGGGCTATGTGCGAGCGAATGAAAATCAGCTTTACTTTGTGGATAGTGAGATTTATCAGCGGGATAATATCAATCGGGGAGTGGATGTATTTGTCAAAAAGCAATGGCGTGCACATACTTTTTTTGCTTCTTATTCGCTTGTTCATTCTTCTCAACCTCAAGCCACAACAGGGCATGAACTGAAGCTTGGGGCAATCTATGCTTTGCAGCCCTTTTATCTTTCAGCCAATTATGTCTATGGCGCAGGCTTCCCTTATCTTTCGACTTCGGCACATGGGCATGGCATGGGCAATGGCGAGCAACAACACAGCAACGAGCAACACGCCGACCTGTCGAGCGAGCCTTACAGCCGATTGGATTTATCGCTGTCCTATAAGCGACAATGGAAGAAGATAGACCTGCATGCGGGGCTGTCGGTTCTGAATGTGTTCGACACCAACAATGTGAAATACAGCTACCGCTTGTCCGACCAATACAACGTTTATAGCATCTACACCCGAGCCACACCCTTTACCCCAATGGCATTTCTAGAAATTATTTTCTGATTGGCGGTAGGGTGAATGTGTGCTCGTGCGGTTTAGGGGTAAATAATCAATCAAAGAAGAAAAAATGAAAAGAGTAATTTATGTATTTGCAGCCCTAGCTTTGGTGTCGTGCAGCACCGAGCAACACGATGAGCTTGATTCAACAGATAGCGCCGCAATCACTTTGGAAGCAATGGAACTTCGAGCCGAAACCTTAGGCTACACCGATGCTGTTGCCTATCAAGACAGTGTGGCGCAACAATGCGAGAATGGCAATCATGAAAATTGCACCATTCTCAGCGATGGTACTCACAGTGCTTGCACCAATGCTGAGCATAGCGGCATGAATAGCGATGGCACTCATCGCAATGGAAATGCCCACGGCACTTGTAGTGGAGATGGCACAGGCACAGGCGATGGAAATGGCAACTGCGGTAGTGGTAGCAATGGTCATGGCAACGGTGGTCATCATTAGACCAAAACTTTAAAAATTGAAAAAGGAGAATACATATTTGCTGTATTCTCCTTTTTGTATATCAAATGCTCTACCAATTTGCGGAGAATTACTCCCCAATCACCTCCATCCCTAAACTCTTCAAATCTTCATAATACCGAGGATATGACTTGGTAATCACCATCGGGTCGTCGATTTCGATTTCGACAAACAGAGCCGCTGGGGCAAATGCCAACGCCATGCGGTGGTCGTGATAGGTAAGAATGAGCGGTTTCTCCTTGGCAGGAAAGGGGAATGTGCCATCCCAACTCAGTTCGCCATGTTGCGGTTCTTGCAAGCTTGCGCCAAACTTGAGCAGTTCATTTTGCAGCGCTAATATACGGTTCGTTTCTTTGATTTTGAGTGTTTCGAGTCCGGTGAAATGAAAAGGCACTTTCAGCATCACACAAATCACCGCCATGGTCTGAGCTATATCGGGATTTAAGAGGAAGTCGAGCTTCAGATGTTCGGGCTGTTGAGGCTTTTCTTTCTTCAATAGCAATCCATTGCCTTGCGGAATGCTTTGCACGCCGAAAGCTTCAAACCACTCGGCAATAGCACAATCACCTTGCAAACTATCAAGCTGAATATTGGGCAAAAAGATTTCGCCCTGCGGAAGCAAAGCTAATATCTCATACATATAGGACGCTCCCGACCAATCGCTTTCCACGGTGAAGTCAATCGGCTGATATTTCTGCTCGGCAATGTGGATTTCATTTTCGCTGAGCCATTCCGAAGCCACTCCATATTGCGCCATCAGCCCGAGCGTCATCTCGATATAGGAGCGTGAAGTGATGCGATTAGTCAGTCGAAGAGTCAAGCCTTCTTTCAATGTAGGGGCAATCATGAGCAAGGCAGAAATATATTGACTGCTCACACTGCCATCCAATTCAAGCACGCCCCCTTTGAGCTTCGCTCCCTTGATGCGCAAAGGCGGATAGCCTTCTTGGTCGAGATATTCAATTTCAGCCCCGAGCTTGCCGAGCGCTTCCACCAGCACTTGAATAGGGCGTTGCTTCATGCGGTCGGAACCTGTGAGCACCCACTCGCCCACCACCTGCGAAAGAAAGGCAGTGAGAAAACGCATGGCAGTGCCGGCATGACCAATGTCGCAAATATTATCATTGGATTGCAACACTTTGTTGAGCACAAACGTGTCATCGCTTTCCGAAAGGTTTTGAATAGGATATTTACTATTGCTTAGTGAATTGATTATTAAAGCTCGATTGGCGATACTTTTCGATGAAGGCAGATTTATTTCGGACTTCACGGTCTGAATATGTTTGGCGTTGATGATGTGTTTCATAATTTTAGTTTAAGCCCCCTCCAACTCCCCCGAGGGGGGAGAGTAAAAGACACAGAGTTTCATATTTTTATATTATAGCTTCTTTCAACATCTCATGGCTGCAATGTTGATTAATTTGCACTTCGCCAATGGCACTCAGTAGGGTAAAATTGATTTGTCCTGCGCTGTTTTTCTTGTCGTGGGTCATGAGTTCGATTAGCTCATTGCAATGTTCTTCCTTGATTTCAAACTTGCCGTAAATACTCGTTAGCCATGTGCAAAGCAATTGAAACTCTTTTTCTGGAAAAGCACATACTTTAGTGGATAGATACAACTCTGCCATCATGCCATATGCCACAGCGTGCCCATGCAAGATTGGTTGCCCCTCATGCAGTGCAAAGCTTTCAAAAGCATGTCCCACAGTGTGCCCGAAGTTGAGCGCCTTGCGGATTCCACTTTCACGGAAATCATTTATCACATGCCACTCCTTGATGGCATTCGACTGCGCAATGAGGCGTTCGAGTTCTACATAATCAAGCTGCTCCAAATTGAATTGTTTCAATTCGGCGAGATGCTCTGGGCTTTTAATCAGTCCGTGCTTAATCATTTCGGCATAGCCGGAAAGCACATTTGCGTGGTCGATAGTGCGGAGAAAATTAGTGTCGATAATCACTGCCATAGGCTCGTTAAACACGCCTATTTCATTTTTTAGCCCCCCGAAGTTCACCCCTGTTTTTCCGCCTAGTGAAGCATCTACCTGCGAAAGTAGGGTGGTGGGGATGTTTACAAAGTCCATGCCTCGCTTGAAAGTCGAAGCCACAAATCCGCCGAGGTCGGTAATCATACCGCCACCGATGTTAATCAGCAGCGACTTGCGGTCGGCACCATGCATGGAAAGCTCCTGCCACACTTTTTCGCATGAAGCGATGCTTTTATTGTCTTCACCACCACCGATGCACAGCACCCGAATATCAAATTCATCAATCACCGATTGAATACGAGGCAGACAAAGCTCCTGCGGAGTGGTTTCGGTGAGCAGAAAAATCTTCTTTTGGGGATAATTCTGCACTATTTTTGTTAATTCCTTTGCCACATGTTGGGAAAAGATAATATTAGCTTGTATTTTTGGTGCTTCCATTACATTTGATTTTGAAAGAAAACAAATCTAGTGATTAATTTTTTAATGCCGTTGATTTCGCATGATGATTTATGCAATTTCAGTGGAAACAAATAATATTTTTATACCAGATGGAGATTTCAAACAAAAAAAGAATAGTGAAAATCAAACGAGCCTACTCCATATCAATGTTGAGTCTGATTGCTTTTGTGGGACTATTCCTATGGCTGGGACTTGATGTGTGGGCATGGATAGCAGGGGGGCTTTTTGTGGCATGCCTGAGCTTGATGCAATTCTTTCAAGTGAATTATATTTATTATAATAGCGATGAGGAAAAACTTCTCATTCGTTATTATGCCGCTTCGAGCCTTTTCGGAGCTAAATATTCTTCGATTGAGTTTGAAAAAAATCTGCTGTATAGCATCGCCATCAAGCGCAGCAATAGCAGCAGTAAGATTAATATCTTCGCTGATTTAGCTATGCTTATCAAAACTCCGCGCGGCATCATGGAATATCCCGATGTGAGCCTTGTGGGGCTCACTGCCGTGGAAATTGATTTGATTGAAGATGATTTGAAAGAAATTATTGCAAGCAATAAGGAAACATGGCGGAAGAATTAGAAATTGCTCGACTGATTGCGCTCAATCGAGTGCCGGGAATTGGTGCGCAGACGGTGCGCAGTCTGATTGCCGCCTTTGGCAGTTCCGAAGAAGTGTGCAAAGCAAATGCTAGCCAGCTCAAAAAGAAAGACGGCATTGGGCCGGTGCTTGCCGAGAAACTTTCTACACAGCTCGACCTCGACCTCGGAAAGCGGGAACTTGATTTCATTCATGGAAAAAATATCCAAGTATATAGTTGGTATGATGCAGATTTTCCACGGCAATTGAAGCAATGTGTTGATTCGCCGGTGCTGCTCTTTGCCAAGGGCAAAGTGGATTGGAATGCGCAGCGATTAGTGTCGATTGTGGGCACGCGTAAGGCTACTCCTTATGGGTTAGACTGTACTGAACAACTCATAGCCGACATGGGCTCTAAGGGAAACTATATTGTGGTGAGTGGGCTCGCCTATGGCATTGATAGCATTGCCCATCGGGCATGCTTGAAACACAATGTGCCCACTTGGGGCGTACTAGCGCACGGGCTCGACCAAGTCTATCCCACCAAACACCGTGATTTAGCCAAGGAGATTCTCCAAAAAGAGGGCGCACTCATCACCGAGTTTTCGAGCGGAACTGCCATGGTGCCTAATAACTTTTTGAGTCGAAATCGCATTGTGGCGGGATTGACCTGTTGCACCATCGTGGTGGAGTCGGCTGCCAAAGGCGGCTCGCTCGTAACGGCTGATATTGCTAATTCCTATGACCGTGAAGTGCTAGCATTCCCCGGCAGAAGCACCGATAAATATTCCGCTGGATGCAACGGATTAATTCGTCGCAACCAAGCTCATCTGATTCAAAACCTCGCCGATGTGGAATATATTATGAATTGGCAGCAGAAATCAAAATCAAAGCAAGCCATTCAGCGTGAATTATTCGTCGAGCTTTCCCCTGAGGAAGAAACTCTTTGCCAACACCTCAGCAAAGAGCCGACCTTTATTGATGACATTTGTCGGCTAGCCAAAATCCCCGTGAGCAAAGCGCTTAGCACCCTCTTTGCACTCGAATTTAAAGGTGTGGTGCGAAGCCATGTCGGAAAAATGTATAGTTTAATTTAAATCATTAAAAATAATATCATGAAGAAAACTTTATCCATCTTAAGTGTAATCCTTACACTTAGCTTTTTGTCTTTCACCATCGAAAAAGACATTCCAACACCGACTGCCAAAGCCGTCGAAATCCCATTGGGAGGAAATTCCTACATCACCAATAAGGCAGGAGCTGAAAAAATCACCAATGCTGGTTTCACCAAGTGGAACAATCCTAAAACGGTATTTAGCACCTATTTCAAGCTAAACACCTCAGGAGATTTAAAACTCTATTTGAAGTATCAAAACACTTCTGCCGATAATACCATTGAGGTGAAATGCAACAACAAAAAGTTTAAAACAAAACTCCCAAAAGTCGATACCGAGAACATTGTTTATATCGGAACAATCGACAAATGCCCCAAGGGATATGTACAAGTAGATTTCCAAGGGAAAAAACTCAAGGGTGAAATCTATGCCGATGCCATGTCTTTAGTCGTTGAGGGAACTGCTACTCAAGATATGAACTTTGTGAGTGATTTTTCTTTCTATTGGGGGCGAAGAGGTCCTTCGGTGCACATGGGTTATCCTATTCCTGAAGGAACTACTGCCGAATGGTTCTATAATGAAGTAACGGTGCCCGAGGGTGAAGACGCTATCGGAAGTTATTTCATGGCAAATGGTTTTGGTGAAGGATACTTCGGCATACAGGTTAATTCGCCCACAGAAAGAAGAGTGTTATTCTCGGTGTGGAGTCCTTTCAAAACCGACAACCCTAAGGAAATTCCCGACGACCATAAAATCATCCTAGTGAAAAAAGGAGAAAAGGTGCGGACAGGAGAGTTTGGCAATGAGGGCTCAGGCGGACAAAGCTATATGGTCTATGATTGGAAAGCTGGAAATACCTATAAATTCTTGACGCACATTCATCCTGCTGAAAATGGCTATTCCGAATACACCGCTTATTTCTTCGCCCCCGAAGTGGGCAAGTGGCAATTAATAGCGCAATTCTTGCGCCCAAAGACCAACACTTATTACACTCGTCCGTATTCTTTCCTTGAAAATTTCAACACCGAAACAGGATATGTCGGACGAAAAGCCCACTACAATAATCAATGGATTTACACCAAAGAGGGACAATGGGTGGAGCTCATCAATGGTCGATTTACCGCAGATAACACCGCCCGCAATAATGCCCGTTTAGATTATAAAGGCGGCGTGGAAGAAGCGGGCTTCTTCCTCCAAAATTGTGGATTTCTCAGCGATAACACCGAAATTGGCACTACTTTTGAAAGAAAAGCTACCAATAAAAAGCCTGACATCAACTGGAGCGAATTAGAGTAAACTATCCTATCGAAGAAAAAAGGGAATGCCACATGGCATTCCCTTTTTTTGCTACTAACGCATACCAATTATTTATACTTATGATGCTTAGTCTTCATGTCCTTAATCAACCGCCCGAGGTCTTTGCCTTTCTGCCTTTTCTCATGCTCCATCGCCTGATAGTGCCACGCTTCGCGTTGTAATTTCAGAAAACTTTCATAGGCAGGTTCATCAATCATACCATCAGCCAAAGCTTGAAGCACCGCGCAACCGGGTTCTGAAGTATGTGTGCAATCTGCATACTTGCATTCCTTCACCGCTTCCTCCAAAGAAAACAATTCGGCTGCCGATTCGCTCGAAAAGGCGGTAATGCCAAACTCACGCACTCCCGGCGTGTCAATCAGCACCGCTTGATTATTCAGCTCAATGATTTCACGACGAACAGAGGTGTGTCGCCCTTTGCCAGTACTCTCACTGATTTCAGAAGTTGCTAAATTTTCAGCACCAATCAGCGCATTCACCAAGCTGCTTTTGCCCACGCCCGATGAACCAATCAGCACCGCTGATTGTCCAAAAGGTATGATTTTCCGCAGCTCCTCAATGCCTTCGCCTGTCAGAATGCTCGTAAACACATAAGGCGTGCGCTGCAATAAGCTGCTCATTTCAGCAAGCACTGCTGTTTTTTCCGCAATCAAATCGCTTTTGGTAAAGAGAAGTATCGGCTGAATGCCTTGTTCCATGATTTGCGCCATAAATCGCTCGGTGCGACGAATATTCAGATTGTCATCCACACTCTGCACCACCAATGCCACATCGACATGCGAGGCGAATATCTGCTTTTCAGTGCGCTTACCGCTCTTTTTCCGACTAATTACGCCTGTTCTAGGCAACACCTCATAAATCAAACCTTCGGTGTCGTTCATCGGCTGAAAAAGCACCCAATCGCCTGTGCAGGGGAGTTCTTCCTTAGAAGAAGTGTAGAGCAAATTGCCCAACAACTCGCAGCGAAAACTTCCTTCTTCGGAAATCACCTCATAGCAAGTTTTGTGCACCACCGTAACGCGGGCATGGGCGAAATGTGAAAACTGAGATTCTTGTTTTTGATTTTCTAGGCTGTCATTCCAGCCATAAATATTTAGATTATTCATTGTATTTTTATGCATAGCCCTCCAAGCAACTAAACGCAAAGTCGGAAAGACGCAAAGTAATCCTTATGTCTTAGCATTCACTGAATAGTTTACACTTTAGAGGGGGTTTTGATATTTTATTGAAGTTACAAACCGAATACATTCCGAAAGCTAAAGATACAACAATAGCTCTTGACAACACCGCAAGGCATCATCAATTTCAAGTTTTCGAGAATAGTATTCGGAATTACACAATCATCCGTAGCATAAAAATAGAGTGGGGGTTTAGGGGGTGAATAATTAATATTGTGAGCAAAGATATAAAATTATTGATGCTTATCTTTGCCCTATGAAAAAAATTCCCTCACATAAAATAGCTCAGCAACTCGATGGTGAACTAGTAAAACTGAAATATCTTTCAGCAGGAAGCTATCTGCCAGCTGCGAAATATGCTCATCGGGATGATTATTATATTTTTTTCTTCATCGAAAAGGGGAGTGCTAAGTTATTGATTGATTTCAAGACTTATGAGGTGAAGGTAAACACGGTTTATTTCACCTTGCCTGAACAGGTGCATTCGGTAGTTGATTTCAGCGAAAATACGAGTGCGTGGGCGTTGTTTGTGGATTCTTCTTTGGTGAAAGAGGAGTATCAAGAAATATTCAATAGAAGTGCGATCTTCAATGGCATCATCGAAGCCGACGAAGCTACGATAGCCGACTTGCAGGCTTATCTTTCTATTTTAGAGCGAAGATTTCATTCGGAAAACCAAGCCATAGCGCAGAATATATTGCATGATTTACTGTCGTCATACATCGGAATGATTGCCGAAGTACATCAAATAGACTTTTCCACGCAGGTGAATAAACGGATGGCAGCGATTACTTTCCAATTCAAGTCGCTCTTGGCTGCCAACTACCAATCGCTTAAAAGTCCATCGCAATATGCCGATAAGTTGAACATCTCCCCTATATATTTGAACCAAGCAGTCAAGGCTGTAACGGGACTAACTGTGAGCGAATGCATTCGCAATGAAATTGTTCTTCGAGCCAAACGCTTGTTGGTTCACACCAATAGGACTGTGAAAGAAATCGCATTTGAACTCGGATATGAAGATTGCGCCTACTTTACTCGCCTATTCTCCAAAGCATCTTTATTGTCGCCCACCCAGTTTAGGGCGAAATACTTTAAATAGTCCAAGCTTCCCCTCTGTTTGTCTATCTTCGCTTTTCGACTTATTTCATTCCTTTGCATCAATATAAAAACAAAGAAAAATGAAATCAAGTAAATTTATCAGCTTAGACACCAATAAATGCATTGCCTGCTGGAAATGTGTCGATGCGTGTGAAAGAAAAGTTATTGGAAAAGTAGCCATTTTGTGGCACAAGCACATTGTGCTCCGAAATCTCGACAACTGCTTGGGCTGCGGCAAATGCATCAAAGCGTGTCCACAGGGTGTAATCAGTAAAGTTCCAAAAAATCAAAGCTAAAGGCATGGCAAAAACTCGTTCACTCACCAAAGGAAAATCCATATTCATCATTGATTTAATCCTGATACCTGTGTTTATACTTGTGATATACAGCGGACTGAAACTGCATATCGCAGGACACGCAGACAATCATGAGGTGTGGGCATATTGGGCGCACTACCACATCATTGTAAGTGTTCTTTCGCTCATTTTCGGATGGCTACACATCAAGGCGCATTGGGGATGGTATAAAAGTTTAGTGAAAAAAGGCATTGGCAAGAAAAGTCGGGTTACACCCCTGCTGTCCCTATTATTCTTGATAGAAATAATCACAGGGATTATCCTAGTTTTCTTTATTGAGGGCGGAAATTCAGCTGTCGGAATGTGGCATTATAGGCTCGGACTTGCTCTAATTCTGCTTGTTTTAATTCATCTCATTAGCCGTTTTTCATTAATGGCGAAAGGATTGGGATGGAAAAAATGGGGATAGAATTGGTAGTAAATAGTTTATTATTGGTTCTATATCGAAATCTCGCAAGTCCAGAGGACTTGACTGTGCATAACCCCCAGAGTCATCTGGGGGCATATACTACAAGGAACACAAAACTCCTCCAGCGGAGTTTACCAATATCTTCCCTCTACTTCCGCCCTTTCCGAAACTTTTTCTGCTTTGCAGCATGCTTCGGCGCATTGGTTGGCTTCTTGCTGAGGTTTGGCTTGCCGGGGCGTTTATCTTTTCCACCTTGCCCGGGGCGACGTTTCTTCTCGTGGAATGCGCCCTTAAATTCAGGGTCTTCAATCCGCTTTTGGCGGTCGATTTCGCGCTCTTGCTCAATTTTTTCAGCTTTCGGAGTTTCGGGCACTTCCACCGCTTCGGGAATAAACTCTTCGGGAATTTCCATGTGCATCACCTGCTCAATCTTCCGCAAGTGGTATTCTTCGGAAGGGTCAATCAGCGAAATAGCTGCCCCATGATTGTTGGCACGTGCTGTCCGTCCGATGCGGTGCACATAGTCTTCATATCGCTGTGGAAGATCGAAGTTTATCACATGTGAAATCAAGCTCACATCGAGTCCACGAGCCGAAACATCAGTGGAAATCAAGATGCGCACTTCCCCATCTTTAAAGGCATTTATAGCGTTGATACGGGCATTTTGTCCTTTATTGGAGTGTAATATCCGCTTTGAACCTTCGGTCTTGCGCTTGATGATTTTAAACACCTGATCGGCGTGCTCCTTGGTGCGCACAAAGATGAGCACTCGGTTGAAGGTGTCTTCATCTTCCAGCAAATGCTGAATCAGATTGAGTTTAGTTTTGAAGTTCGGCACTTCATAATAAGACTGCTTCACCAATTGCGCCGGAGTGGCGGAAGGGGCAACCTCCACACGCTTCGGAAACGCCAAAAACTCTTGACTCATTTCCTCCACACGCTCGCCAAAGGTGGCTGAAAAAAGAAGGTTTTGCCGCTTGCGGGGAATGATTTCAAGCAACTGGCGAATCTGTGGCATGAAGCCCATATCAAGCATGCGGTCGGCTTCATCAATCACCAAATGCTTGATTTTTTTGAATGAAAGTGCTCCTGCTTGATATAAATCCCACAGCCTGCCCGGGGTAGCCACCACAATATCCACACCCGGTTTCACCAAGTCGGCGTGCTTCGTCCAACCAATTCCACCGAATACTGCTGCATGACGAATATTGGAATATTCCAAAAATTCCTCCATATCTTCGCCCACCTGAATGGCTAGTTCTCGTGTAGGAACAAGGATTAAAGCACGAGGGTCGTCGCCTTCGGCTTTCACTAATTTGGTGAAAATAGGCAGCAGATAGGCCGCCGTTTTCCCTGTTCCTGTTTGGGCAATGCCCAGCACATCGGCACCCGATGAAATGACTGGAATGGCTTTTTGCTGAATCGGGGTGGGGGTTTCAAACCCTATTTCTTGCAAGCTCTTCAGAATCGACTTGCTGATTTTTAGACTTTCAAATGTTTTGCTCATGCCGCAAAGATATGAATAAAAGGAGTATAAATAAAAAGCCTTGAAATCTTCCAACTGCAAGTTATGATTAATTGTGGTTGGAAGATTTCAAGGCTGAATAGTCAAACTACTCCAATATTTTTTAAATATGAATACCTATTTCTTCTAAAATTTCTCTTAGATTTGGCAGGCTAAATGGCTTCGACATAAACTCATCCATGCCATACTGGATGCATTTATCTCTGTCATTATCAAGCGTATTAGCGGTTACAGCTATAATAGGGGTGCGCTCAATATTATTCTCGCGCTCATATTCTCTTATTTTTTTAGTAGCTTCTAAACCATCCATGATTGGCATCATAATATCCATCAAGATGAAATCAAACTTATTCGATTTGAATAGTTCAACTCCTTCTAAACCATTATTAGCAATCATGATGTTACTTTCCAGTTTTTTCAAACTGAATGTAACCACCTTTTGATTTAGCATATTATCTTCTACCAGTAAAATTGAAAGCTTTTCAGACATCTTATCTACATTTTTCCCAAAAGTATATCTTTTAATTTTAATGAGCATACTCTAATGGTAGAAAAACGCAATTTTTCCGCAAAAATAGTACAAACTTCATGTTTCATAATCTTTATCGTATATCTACTATAAGATTTTTCTATGTTTTAGTGTTGTTTGAAACTATCGGTTGCCTCGGTTTATACCTAAATCAGAAAAAAAATTTAGAAAAAACGAAACACTTTCGAGAATATTAATCACATTTGAACTAGTGAAATGTAAAAATTGGTCGTTATACATTAACGTGCAAAGACAATATCTCGCGCGACCATGTCCATGACCAACTGTGCAAAGACAATATCTCGCGCGACCATGTCCGTGCCCAACTGTGCAAAGACTATATCTCGTGCGACCATGTCCGTGCACAACTATGCAAAGACTATATCTCGTGCGACCATGTCCGTACCCAACTGTGTAAAGACTATATCTCGTGCGACCATGTCTGTGACCAATTGTGCAAACATATGGGAATTTCTAAAAAGCGATTTTACCTGCTCTGTTTGTCTTTTATTTTTCTATTCAATTTATACATATACAAAAACAACAACACTAATAAAGGCTGTTAGTTCTATTAAAAACTATATTCCGATTTACTTGCTTATTTAGTTATTAAACTATTCAATGGAGTTATCAAAAAAATATTCACAGTATAAAAGTTTATCTATGAGCTTTTTTATTGAGATTTCAACAGCTGTTAATATCCTAGTACTATGAATAAATTTTTTGACTAGCTCTTGTGGATAACTCGATAATAATACTTGATTATTTCAGAATATCTTTTTTTGCATTTCTCTATACTGTTTTTGTATAGGCGTTTTCTTGACCTTCACAAATTAGT
The DNA here is from genome assembly GCA_047974225.1 of Mangrovibacterium sp. Lineage (GTDB taxonomy): Bacteria > Bacteroidota > Bacteroidia > Bacteroidales > Prolixibacteraceae > JBKEDC01. Next base: position 24,229 of record JBKECD010000022.1, on the reverse strand, counting down.
TAGCCTTTTTTTCTTCTATAACTTTCAACAGACAATGATGGAGTTATCAACAATCATGCAATTTTAAACTTATTCATTTAAAGGGATTTACATTTTTATATTAACAGCTATTTTTCAAATGTTGATAAGAATAAGATAGTAGAATTTCTCTACTTTGTTTTTTCTTTTTTCTTTCAATAGCTGTAAAATTAAATCGTAAATATCTTAATAATAGTGCTTTATAAACTTTAAAATAGTTTATAAACATAATAAACTCATTTTAATCAGTATATTTTTATTCACCAAGATATTCCTTCGTAAATACTCAATAGATATAGGTCAATTTTTAATCAAAATTTCAAAAGCTATTTTTATTGTCCATGTTTAAAGCTAAATTTGTAGCTGCTTTTTATTACCCTCAAAAAAATAATTTATGGCTATACTTTTTCATTTCGAAGATGTGAAGAAATTTTCGCTCGAACGAAATAAAATAAAATCTTGGATTAAGTCATCAATCGAAGCTGAAGAAAAAAAACTTGGCGATGTCAATTTTATCTTTTGTTCCGATGATTATCTGCTTGATGTCAATCGACAATATCTCAATCATGACTACTACACCGATATCATCACTTTCGATTATGTGGAGGATAGACTGATTTCGGGCGATTTGTTTATTAGTTGTGATAGGGTGGTGGAAAATGCAGAAACTTTCCAAGTGAAATTTGATGAAGAAATGCGTCGCATGCTTATTCATGGTGTGCTTCATCTGCTTGGATATAAAGATAAAGAACCAGCCGATAAAGAGTTGATGACAAGCAAAGAAAATTTTTATTTGGCTAAATTTAGTTGATTTTATTATTGGAATAGATAGCTATTCTTTTATTTATTAATAGAATAGCTTTATCTTTGTGGATTAGCTTTATAGTTTGATATGAACACAGAATACGATGTCATTGTGGTGGGAGGCGGTCATGCTGGTTGCGAAGCAGCAGCAGCAGCAGCCAAGCTAGGTTCACGCACCCTGCTCATCACTATGGATATGATGAAATTTGCGCAGATGTCGTGCAACCCTGCCATTGGCGGAATTGCTAAAGGACAGATTGTGCGCGAAATTGATGCGCTTGGAGGGCAGACAGCTATCATCACCGACAGAACTTCCATTCAGTTTCGCATGCTCAACCGATCGAAAGGTCCTGCCATGTGGAGTCCTCGCTCGCAATGCGATAGATTTAAATTCACTGATGAATGGCGATATATCCTAGAGTCTATCAAGGGATTAGATATGTGGCAAGACTCCGTAGTCGAACTTTTGATAGCCGATGGAGCAGTCTGTGGAGTGAAAACTCAGATTGGAGTAGAGTTTCGCTCAAAAACAGTGGTGCTCACTAATGGCACTTTTCTCAACGGACTGATGCACATCGGAAAGTCTTCTTTAGAAGGCGGCAGGATAGGGGAGAAGTCAGCCTATCACATCACCGAGCAATTAGCAAGTCTAGGATTTAAGACTGGCAGACTGAAAACAGGTACGCCTGTGCGCATTGATGAGCGAACTATTGATTTTTCAAAACTCACCGAGCAGCAAGGAGAAAGTGGATTTTATAAGTTTTCTTTTCTTCCCCATGAAAAATCTTCTTTGAAACAACGCAGTTGTTGGATTACTTTCACCAATCCTGAAGCACACGAAATCTTGAAATCAGGATTTCAAGACTCAGCCATGTTTGATGGAAGAATAGAAGGAGCAGGTCCTCGTTATTGTCCAAGCATCGAATCAAAATTAATCACCTTTGCTGAAAAAGACCAACATCATTTATTTCTAGAGCCCGAAGGCGAGCGCACAGTGGAATACTATATCAATGGATTTTCATCCTCGCTAGCTTGGGAGGTTCAGCAAAAGGCATTACATAAAATCTCAGGATTAGAAAATGCTAAAATGTTTCGCCCGGGCTATGCCATCGAATATGATTATTTCGACCCTACACAATTGAATCATTCGCTAGAAACAAAGTTGCTCGACAATCTTTATTTTGCTGGTCAGATAAACGGCACTACTGGATATGAAGAAGCAGCAGCCCAAGGATTGATGGCTGGAATCAATGCCCATCAGAAAGCCCATGATAAATCTAGTTTTATTCTCGGACGAGATGAAGCTTATATTGGAGTTTTGATTGATGATTTAGTAACTAAGGGAGTGGATGAACCATACCGCATGTTTACCTCGCGAGCTGAATATCGCATCTTGCTTCGCCAAGATGATGCAGATTTCAGATTGACTCCCCGTGCTTTTGAAATAGGATTAGCATCAGTAGAGCGTATGAATTTACTTCAGGAGAAAATCAGACTACGCGATGAACTGATAACTTTCTTAAATGATTTTTCCATCAAGCCTCAATTTATTAATTCAATTCTAGAAGCTAAAGGTTCTGCTCCTATTAAGCAAAGTGTGAAACTAAGAGATATCATTTCTCGCCCGCAAATTACTATTTTTGATTTATTGGAAGATATCACTCCTTTGGCTAAATTTGTAGCTGAATATCCTGCGGATAGAAAAGAAGAAATATTAGAAGCAGCAGAGATTATAATTAAATATTCAGGCTATATTGTACGTGAACGGCAGATGGCTGATAAATTTAAAAGACTCGAAGATATTAAAATTAAAGGCAAGTTTGATTATAACGAACTACACACTATATCTACCGAAGCACGACAAAAACTATCTAATATAGACCCCGAAACATTAGGTCAGGCTAGTCGTATATCAGGAGTTAGTCCAGCAGATATAAACGTGCTTTTAATATTATTAGGTAGGTAAAGTTCCACGTGGAACTTTTAACTATGTAATAAATATAGTTAGTGATACTCTAAATTAAATGCTATTTTTTTTTAGAAAACCCTTATAATAAAACAATTAATAAATAATGTTCCACGTGGAACAAAATAGATTTTTATGAATTTAAAAACTTACATTCGCTCCATTCCAGATTATCCACAGGCGGGAGTGGATTTTAAAGACATCACAACACTGCTGAAAAATAAAGATGCTTTCAGACAAACAGTAGATGAAATAGTGAAACATTTCACTGATAAAGGTATTACTAAGGTGGTGTGTCTTGAATCTCGTGGTTTTATTTTAGGAGGCGCAATAGCCTATCATCTGAATGCTGGATATGTGCCCGTGCGTAAACCAGGAAAACTTCCAGCTGAGGTAATCAAAGAATCATATGAATTAGAATATGGCACCGATACGCTAGAAATGCACATTGATGCGCTCGATGAAAATGATGTAGTGCTTATTCATGATGATTTATTAGCTACGGGTGGAACAGCTCTAGCTGCACTTCATCTGGTGGAGCAGCTAAAAGTGAAAAAGGTGTATTTTTCTTTTATATCTGATTTGACTTTCATAGAAACTCCAAATAAAAAGGAACTAAGAAAATATGATATGCACACATTGATTGACTTTTAGCAAGTGAATTGATATGAATAAAAAAGACGCACATATTAATGCGTCTTTTTATTTATGAGTAAAATATTATTTGAGGCTATTATTATGAGTGAAAATAAAGCTACAAAAGATGAACTTCGATTATCACGCTTAAAAGAGTTGGTGAGCGTGCTGCCTGATCAGCCAGGAATTTATCAGTATTTTGATGATACTGGTAAAATAATCTATGTGGGTAAGGCAAAGAATTTGAAGAAAAGGGTAGCATCTTATTTTACCAAAAATCATGATAATCGAAAAACAACTTTGCTTGTTCGGAATATTTCCGATATAAAACATATGGTGGTGGAAACGGAGCAAGATGCGCTTCTACTCGAAAATAATCTGATAAAAAAATATCAGCCTCGCTATAATATTCGTCTGAAAGACGATAAAACTTATCCGTGGATTGTTATTAAGAAAGAAGATTTTCCAAGGGTATTTCAAACACGCAATGTTATTCGCGATGGATCAGAATATTTTGGACCATATACATCCATTATGATGGTGCGCACATTGCTCGAAATGTTTCGTAAGCTATATAAAATACGCACTTGCAAGTTGAATCTTTCGCCAGATAATATATACACTGGAAAGTATAAAGTGTGTTTGCAATATCACATCGGTAATTGCAAAGCTCCTTGCGAGGGACGGCAATCTGTGCAAAACTATGAAGACGCAATACAAGATATACGCCATATATTGCGGGGAAATATTGCTCAGGTTATTCGTATTTTGAGCCAGCAAATGCAAGAATTTGCCGAACTTTATAAGTTTGAAGAGGCTCAGGAAGTCAAAGAAAAGATTACGCATCTCGAAAAGTTTCAAAATAAATCAACAGTGGTGAGTTCCACTATCACCAATGTTGATGTATTTAGCATTGATGTGCATGAAGATACTGCCTATGTGAACTATCTCAAGGTGATTGATGGCTCAATTGTACAAACTTTCACCATGGAATTGAAGAAAGCGCTTGATGAGAGTGAGCAAGAACTACTGGAATATGCAATTGTGGATATTCGTCAGAAGATTTTTAGCAATGCCAAGGAGCTAATTGTGCCTTTTCTTCCTGATATGGAGTTAGACGGTGTATTTTTTAAAGTGCCCGAACGTGGAGATAAAAAGAATCTTCTTGATTTATCCATGCGTAATGCTAAATATTATCGCTTGGAAAAGGAAAAACAGCAGGCTTTGCGGAAACCGAAAGAGGATCGAACAACGCGGATACTTGAGCGTATGAAAAAAGATTTGCGCCTACATATTGCGCCTGCACTCATCGAATGTTTTGATAACTCCAACTTGCAGGGCACTAACCCTGTGGCAGCTTGTGTGGTGTTTCGCAACGCTAAACCTTTTAAAAAGGAATATCGACACTTTCATGTAAAAACAGTGGATGGTCCAGATGATTTTGAGTCGATGCGTGAGATTATTTATCGTCGATATAAGCGTCAGCTTGATGAAGATAATCAATTGCCAGACCTAATTGTGATTGATGGGGGAAAGGGGCAGCTTGGCGCTGCGCTTGAGGCGCTCGAAAAACTAGATTTGCGAGGTAAAGTGCCAATCATTGGCATAGCCAAAAGATTGGAAGAAATATATTTTCCAGGAGATTCTGTACCTATATATTTAGATAAAAACTCGGAAACCTTGAAGATTATTCAGCAAGCACGTGATGAAGCACACCGTTTTGGCATTACTTTTCACCGAAGTCTGCGCTCAAAGAATTTTATCAAATCAGAATTGAGTGATATTCCAGGTATAGGCAATACCACTATTCAACAGCTGATGCGCTTATTTGGCAGTGTAGATAATCTGAAGAAACAGCCCTTCCAAAAGGTTGCCGATGAAATAGGCAGAGCTCGAACAATGAAAATATTTGAATATTTTAAGCTTAAAATGAATTAGAATAAGATTAGATGAAAGAAAACTTACAAGAAAGAGTATATAAACTCATAGACCATCAACAGAAATCATGGAGCATAGCACAAAAAAACTATGATGACTTAAAGCTTGTTAAACAACAAGATATAAAAATTGATAAACTTACTTTTAAGATTCAGTATAACCCAGCTCGAATGATTTCTATTGCTGCAAAGACCGATGCAAAGTCAATTGCAAAGCGTCCTTGTTTTTTGTGTGCTGCCAATCGCCCAGTTGAGCAAGTGGGTATTTCTTTTCAGGGGAGTGAATCGTCTTATAGCTATGAAATACTAATCAATCCTTTTCCAATCTTTGAAAAGCACCTGACAATTGTGGATGTTCAGCACACTGAGCAATTAATCATGGGGCGCATTTCAGATATGATGGAATTAGCAAAGTATCTGACAGACTTTACTATTTTCTTTAATGGTGCGCAATGCGGAGCATCTGCGCCCGATCATTTTCATTTTCAAGCTTGTCAAAAAACAGTTCTCCCTTGTAATTACGATGATTTAAATGATGCTGAACTCTTCACCTCAATTCAATTGTCAGAAGACACGCAGCTATTTCTTTCCACAAAAGAATATCAACGAACTTTGATGACATTCAAATCGCATGATGCCGATGAAATACTATTGTATTTCGATAAACTAATAAAGTTTTTAGAAAGAGATATATCGGATACAGAACCTATGCTGAATATCTTATGTAGCTATACTGATGGGTTTTATTACTTACGAATCTTTCCGCGTGCTATGCAGCGTCCAGCGGAGTATTATGCAACAGGTGAAGAACAAATGCTAGTCAGTCCTGCGTCAGTAGAGATGGGAGGAGTCTTTGTATTAGCTCGTGAAGAAGATTATAATCAATTAAATATAAAGCATATTCAGTCTATATATAATCAAGTATCTAAATCTTTTGATGCAGATTGTTTATTAAATGCTTTAAGATAATAGTTTATGAAGCAACCAGAAATCAAAGTAGGATTATTATTGGCATCTGAAGTGCAATTTCAGCTGAAAGGTGAATTTATAAATGCACTTCAAGAATCAAGCAGCTGGTATCGAGCTACGATGCAGGATAATCGAATTGTTTTGCAGTGCGCCGATGGTTCGACCTCTTCACACAGCACAATAAATTTTCAGCCTGCCGATGGTTCGACCTCTTTTTTGATTAAAGATGTAGTCATAGGCATTGACTTTCATTGGGAGCAAAAGCGAGATTTCATCTATAAAGGCAGTCTGATGCTCACGGTGGAGAATGATAAAATTAGAGCTATCAATACACTTCCGCTCGAAGAATATCTTCGCTCGGTGATATCTTCAGAGATGAGTGCGAAAAGTTCGCACAATTTACTCAAGGCTCATGCGGTGATTTCGCGCAGTTGGCTAGTGGCACAGGTGCTTAAAAGTGATAAAGTAAAAGATAGTAATTATAAGACTATCAATGATTCGAGTAATGAGTATATCCGTTGGTATGATCGAGAAGATCATCAAGGATTTGATGTTTGTGCTGATGACCATTGTCAGCGTTATCAGGGAATAACGGAGATAATATTGGAAAAAGTAGATGTGGCAATCCATGAAACCTATGGAGAATTTCTTACTTATGAAGGTGAAATTTGCGATGCACGCTTTTCAAAGTGTTGTGGAGGTGTTTCAGAAAGCTTTCACCATGTGTGGGAGCCTGAGGAACATCAATATCTTTCGCCAGTGCTAGATTTATCGGAACAAACAGAATTACCAAATCTGCAACATGAACTTGAAGCTCAGAAATTTATTTTAGAAAAACCAGCTTCTTTTTGCAATACTTCCGACAGGAATATTCTTGCCACAGTATTGCCTGATTTCGACCAAGCGACGCATAATTTTTTTCGTTGGCAAGTGAAATATAATGCCGAAGAACTTCGGCAGTTGATTTTGAAACGGAGTGGGGTGGACTATGGTGAATTGCTAGCCATCACTCCACTTGAGCGGGGTGCATCGGGCAGAATCATCAAGCTGAAGATAGAGGGAACGAAGTGCACACGCATCATTGGAAAAGAATTAGAAATTCGGCGGACACTTTCTGAAAGTCATCTTTACAGTTCGGCTTTTGTGGTGAAAACCGAAAAAGTGAATCAGAAGTCCGTGTCATTTCAATTTGATGGTGCGGGCTGGGGGCACGGCGTGGGATTGTGCCAGATTGGGGCAGCGGTGATGGGGGCAAAGGGATATAGCTATGAGGCAATTCTTCAACATTATTTCAAGGGTGCGAAGCTCGAAAAACGGTATTGAATTATGAAACCAAAAATCTATCAAATGACTTTTGCACGTGTTTATCCTCTTTATGTGCAGAAAGTGGAACGAAAGGGAAAAACAAAACAAGAGCTTGACCAAATTATAACTTGGCTGACGGGTTATGATGCGCAAGGTTTAGAAAAACAAATCACACAGCAAACTACTTTTGAGGAGTTTTTTGCACAAGCTCCAGCTTTAAATCAAAATCGAATGCTCATTAAGGGGGTGGTGTGTGGTGTGCGAGTAGAAGAAATAGAAGATCCTCTGATGCGTGAAATTAGATACTTAGATAAACTTATTGATGAATTAGCTAAAGGAAAGGTTATGAATAAAATCTTACGTTCAGACACTTTGTGAAACGATAGTTTAATAGCAATTAATCTTAAAGTTTATAACATCAAAAAAAAGTATTTACTTTGCAAGCTTAACAATAGCTAATAGTAAATCAATGAGAAGAGTAATCCTTTTGTTTTTGACTGTGGGAATTTGCGCACAGCTGATGGCGGTAGAAACCCCTAAACCAAAGTATGAATTTCGTGGCGTGTGGGTTGCCACGGTGAACAATATCGACTGGCCCTCCAAGCCGGGACTGAGCATCAAGGAGCAGCAAAAAGAAGCTATTGCCTTGCTCGACATGATGCAGAAAAACAAAATGAACGCCGTGTTTTTTCAAGCTCGCCCTTGTTCTGATGCCTTCTATGAATCTCCTTATGAGCCTTGGTCGCGCTATCTCACGGGCAACCCTGGTAAATCTCCGGGCTATGACCCAATGGCGTTTTGGATTGAAGAAGCACACAAGCGTGGATTGGAATTTCATGCGTGGCTAAATCCCTTTCGAGTGGCACAAAGTGCCAGCGAGCAGATATCACGCATCAGTGTAGCATTTCGTCATCCAGAGTGGGTGGTGAAATACGACAACAAGCTTTATCTGAACCCAGCACTTCCCGAAACCCGAGCTTATATTGCCGAAATTGTGCATGATATTGTGTTGCGCTATAACGTTGATGCAATTCACATCGACGATTATTTCTATCCTTATCCAGCGGCTAATGGTGAAGAGTTCCCCGATGAGGCACAATTTCAGGCTAATCCAAATGGTTTTGCCTCGACTGAAAAGGCTAGTTGGCGAAGATATCATGTTGATCAGGCTATCAGCCTATTGGCGAAGACAATTAAAGATGCGAAGCCTTATGTCAAATTTGGAGTTAGTCCGTTTGGGGTGTGGCGAAACAATGATAAAGACACCATGGGTTCAGCCACTCGTGCTGGAGTAACCAACTACGACCATCTTTATGCCGACGTGTTGAAATGGATGCACAACGGCTGGATTGACTATCTCACGCCGCAGATTTATTGGGAAGTGGGCAACCCAGCTGCCGACTATAAGACGCTCATCGACTGGTGGAGTCAATATACTTTTGGTCGTTCGGTCTATGTGGGGCATGCGCTCTATAAGGTGGACAAGAACTCCACGGTGGCTGGTTGGCAAGATGCCAATCAAATTCCTTATCAGATACATCTGACCCGCACCACGTCCAACATTCAGGGAAGTGCTTTTTATAGTGCTAAGCATTTCAATCGTGATTTGCTCGGCTTGCAGAAAACACTGCAAAAAAACCTCTACGACTATCCCGCACTCATTCCCCCGATGCCTTGGATTGATGGTGAATCACCCAGCAAGGTGCGTGATTTCAGCATCTTCAAGAAGCGCATCACCTGGTTGGCTCCAGAGTATAAAAACAAAAGCGATGAGCCGCTGCGCTATGTGATTTATTACTGCGAAGAAAACGAGACAATCGACCAAAATGATGCTAAGCAAGTGTATGGTGTAACCACAGAAACGGATATTAAAATCAAGGATAATCCTCCAGGCAAGAAAAAAACATATAAGGTGCAAATATCAGTGCTCGACCGATTTAATAATGAAAGTGAGCTAAGCGAAACACAATTAATCAAACTATAAGGATGAGCGAACCCCAACTCAATTCACACGAACAAGCGTTTTATAACGATGGCTATCGCCTTGGCGAGCAAGCCGCCAAATATCGAAGCGATGAGAAGAAATTTCTCGGCTATGTGCGCGAGATGCTCAAGTCGGTCGATGAGCTAATTATCATGCTTGAGCAGCATGCCACACGGCAGGGGGTGTCGATTGATTGTAAGAAGGGATGTGGTTTTTGCTGCTATCAGGCAGTTTTTGCCAATTCCTATGAATTTCACTTGCTGAGTGATTTCATGAAGAAAAAATTCACTCCAGCCCAAAGAGAACGAGTGAAAGAGGCTGCGAGCACCAAATATACGCACACCGAAACGCTCGACGAGCAAGAGGTGCTGAACCACAAAGAGGCTTGTCCGTTGCTTGTCGATGAGTCATGCAGTGCCTATCCAGCACGCCCCATGGCATGTCGAATATATCTATCGACGAAGCTTGAAAGCTGCTTGAGCTTTTATCATGAGCCTGCGAAAGAAGAAAGCATTCCACAGCTCTTGGAATTTCCCCTTTCGGCGGGTCGCATGATGAATGAAGGTTTCACAGCAGCCCTGCGTGAAAATGGCATCGAGATAGCCGAACTTCGCTTGGAAGAAGGCTTGAGGACGGTGCTCACACATGGCGTGCGATAAGCATTGCTATCGCCGCTCCTTAAAGAATGCCTGCATCAGGTCGGCACAATCATCGCCCATGATGCCGCTCAGCACTTCGGTTTTGGGGTGGAGGGCATTGGGGGCTAGTCGGCTATATCCTCGCTTTTCATCGCTAGCGCCATAGACGAGCTTGGAAAGCTGCGCCCAAGCTATTGCGCCGGCACACATCACACAAGGTTCGAGGGTTACATAGAGTGTACAATCCTTCAGGTATTTTCCGCCTAATTGATTGGCAGCAGCGGTTACGGCTTGCATTTCGGCATGAGCCGTAACGTCATTCAGGGCTTCGGTGAGGTTGTGTGCTCGGGCGATGATGCGATTCTTCGCCACCACCACAACGCCCACAGGGATTTCCCCTCGATCATAGGCTTTGATTGCCTCGGCAAAGGCTTGTTTCATGAAATATTCGTCGGTGAACATGGGTGTTAATGTGTTAATGTGTTAATGCGGTGATGCGATGATGTGCTAATGCGGTGATGTGTTGGTAGCCCGTTAGGGCTTTAATTTTATCTACACCCCCCCATTTCCCGTAGGGGATTAATCTTGAAATATTAAGATTGAAGCCCTATGGGCTAGTGGGCACACTTTCCTATTTTGAAGCCTATCCCAATAGGCTGTCTTTTATCTTCTGTTTTGTCTGATTAAACTGGTCAATACTGATTGCCCAGTTTTTTATTTCGGGTTCAATCCAATCAAGTATTTCATATATCTCCTCTCTCTTATTGACAATTTCTTGAATATTCCAAATAATAGGTTCGTAATGATATATCCGATTCCTGAATGTCCGAATGCGATTCAATTTAGCAGAAACAATGGTTCTTTTTCGGCAATCGCTGGGGAGATTTGGGAAAGCATGGATTAAAGGCTTCCAAAAAAAACGCGCATATTGTCTGTTGAACAACACAGTCCAAAAGCCAAAGTTTAATTCCGCAATAATTCGATCAACAGATATAGGCTTCTTTGATTTTAGCAACTTACTCTCAATAGCTTCTATTTGCACTCTCAATTCTTCTGGAAGCTTTCGATACCATCGATTATCATCGAAATACTCTTGAAAAGAATTATTAATAGAATTTCTCAATGTTACCTCTAAAATAGAAAGACTTGAATAGAATGATTGCGAAATCAGAATGTTTGCTTGGTAGAGTGCAAAACTCCTCTTTAAATCATTATAATATCGTTTTCGGTAAGGCTCAAATCGCTCTTGAGATACAAGATTTAGAATTTTTGCTATTTCCATTGTGTCGGTCTAAATATATTTTCTATCTTTGCTGCGCAGTCCTCAGTAACTCCTCTCTCTCGTTTCGGGATGATGAAACTGAGGTTTTTTGTTTTTATACACTTCCCATTCACAATTCCAACTTCATCTGTCCATCTGTTAATCGGAATGTCATGCGGTGATATTGGCATGCACCATGCTTTTCGATGCCGGCACGGTGTTTTTTGGTGGGATAGCCTTTATTACTTGCCCAGTCATACATTGGAAATTCTTCGGCGAGTTTATTCATCAAATCATCACGATAGCATTTCGCTAGGATTGAGGCTGCCGCAATAGGCATCAGTTTGCCATCGCCCTTGATGATGGTGGTGTGTGGAATGCCGGGGTAGGGCTTGAAGCGATTGCCATCAATGAGCAGATGCTCGGGCTTCACTTGCAAAGCATCCACGGCACGGTGCATGGCGAGAAAGGATGCTTGGAGGATATTTATTTCATCAATTTCGGTGTGGCTCACCACGCCGACAGCCCACGCCACAGCTTGCTCCTCGATGATGGGGCGCAGGGCATAGCGTTGTTTCTCGCTGAGCTTTTTGGAGTCATTCAGCAGCTCGTTGCTGAAATCGGGGGGCAGAATAACCGCTGCTGCCACCACAGGACCGGCTAGGCATCCACGACCGGCTTCATCGCAGCCAGCTTCAATGCGATTGGGTTCTAGATAGAGTAGTAAACTCATTTTTTCTAGGGCTTAGGGGTGTTCTAATCGAAAAAAACCGTCACTGGGTAACATGTTTTTCGATTAGAACATGAGAAAATGTTGTGCTTGATTGACTCTAATTACAATACTGCTGCAATCTTACGAATGCTTTCAAGACGTTTCGCAAATGTCTTGTTTGATTTTGCGATTATCACATCGTAATCGGCTTGTGTCTTTATCCAAATTCCAGCTTCAATGTCCAATGCCGCTTCAAACAACAAAGCGTATTCGGTAGAAACGGGGCGTTTGCCATTTAACACTTCATTGAGCACGGTGTATGAAATACCCGTTTGTAGCGCAAGTTTCTTTTGCGAAATGCCGCGATATTCGATTTCATCTTTTATCATCTCGCCCGGATGCACGGGATTTGATGGCGTAAGATTATTTGCGATCATTTTTGGGTCAATCCCCTTAATCGTAATCATAGCTTTGTTATTTATAGTGGTTTGACAATTCTAAAATATTACACACAGTAACGATGGATTCCGCCCCTTGTTTCGTAACTGTAAATTCAATGCGGTATTGCTTGTTTACTCTGATGGAAGAAATGCCCGTCTTGTCGCCTTTCAGTACTTCGTAATTAAGCGAATTGATGGTGAATAATTCTTCAATGTTGCTTGCGCCGAGCAAATACCGAATGCAGATTTGGTATTTACGTATGATTTCGGGTTGATATTGGTGTTTCTTATCTCCACTTTTTCCTGTATCATAAAGGGTTTGCAAGTACTCTTCTTCAAACGTAACAATCATATCGTATATTTTGATGAGGCAAAGATAATACTTCCATTTCAGATATTCGCAAAAAAGCGGATTGTTTTTTCGGCGCGAGTGGAAAGTCTTGTTTTCCCTAATAAATCATTCCAATAATAGTGGCAGACATGAGCGAGGCGAGTGTGCCTGCCAAAAGAGCTAGAGGTCCAAACTTAGAAAGCTGACTTCTTTTATTTGGGGCTAGTGCTCCAATGCCGCCAATCTGAATGCCTATGGAGGCAATGTTGGCAAATCCGCAAAGGATGTAAGTTGCCATAATCACAGATTTGTATTCCACAAAAGCGCCCACGGCTTTCAATTCCGATAGGCTGATATAGCCGATAAATTCCGTTAGGATTAGCTTCTCGCCCATTAAGCGCCCCACCAATGCGATATCTTGCGGACAGACGCCAATAAGCCACATAATCGGGGCGAAGAGATAGCCTAAGATGAATTGCAGCGAGAAACTATCAAATTGCCCCTCTGTGGCACTCGCAATCCACGCATTCAGTCCGGTGTGTCCACCGATGAACCCTAGAATATAGTTCAGCATGGCAATCAGCGCAATAAATGCGAGGAGCATGCCCCCCACATTGACCGCCAATTTCACGCCCTCGCTCGTGCCGTTGGAAATAGCATCAAGCTCGTTAGTTCCGATTTTCTCTTTGCTGACTTCCACTTCGCTATCCACCTTTTCGGTGTTGGGCACAAGCATCTTGGCAAACACCACCGCTGCCGGAGCAGCCATCACCGAGGCAATGAGCAAGTGTTTGGCAAATTCGAGCCGAAGCACAGGGTCGTTGCCCCCCAGCATGTCGATATAGGCAGCTAGCACCCCTCCAGCGAGAGTTGCCATTCCGCCCGACATGACGAGCATGATTTCCGAAGCATTCATCTTTGGAATATAGGCTTTAATCATGAGTGGCGATTCGGTCTGCCCGAGAAATATATTTCCTGCCACCGAGAGCGATTCAGCCCCCGAGAGGTTCATCAATCGGGTGAAAACCCATGCCATTGCCCAGACTACTTTCTGAATGATTCCCCAATAGAAGAGCAGACTGGTGAGCGCAGAAAAAAACACGATGGTGGGCAGCACCTGAAAGGCAAAAATAGAGCCGAAAGTATCGACATCCATCAGCGAGCCAAAGAGAAAGGAACTGCCGGCACGGGTGAAGTCGAGGATTTTGACGAATATTTTTCCGAAGAACTCGAAACCGCTCCGCACAAAAGGCACATAGAGTACGCTCACCGCCAGCACAATTTGCAATCCTAGTCCCACACCGACAGTGCGCCAGTTGATGTTTTTTCGGTCTTTGGAAAAAAGCCATGCCAAAGCAATCAGCACCGCCATGCCAAGCAATCCACGGAGAAGTCCGGTGAAACTAAACGAACTTGCTTCATGGCTTAAAAGAATATTAGAAGTGGCAGTTGCCGCTTCTTGAGATGTCAGGAGTGTTGTTTTCATGCAGACAAAGGTATTCAGAAAAAATGATTTTTTGTCTAAAAGTGCGCGCACTTTGCGTGGATTTAGTTGCGAAACTCTACTAACAGCTACGCACTTTGCGTGGATTCAGCTTCCAAATCCTGCCAACAGCTGCGCACTTTGTGTGGATTTAGTTGCAAAACTCTACTAACAGCTGCGCACTTTTCGTGGATTTAGCCGCAAAATGCAGGCATTATAAAATCAAAATGACCTTTTAGAAGCCCCCTTATCAGAAAATACTTATCTTTACGCCCGAATTAGAATAAATATGCAATATGGCACAAGAAGATGTTTTCAAAAAGCTAGTGGCTCACTGCAAGGAATACGGTTTCGTGTTTCAATCGAGCGAAATTTATGACGGATTAGGCGCAGTGTATGACTATGCGCAAAATGGTGTGGAACTGAAAAACAACATTAAAAAATATTGGTGGGACAGCATGGTGCTGCTCCATGAAAATGTGGTGGGCATTGATTCCGCCATCTTCATGCACCCCACTATTTGGAAGGCTTCAGGACACGTGGATGCTTTCAACGACCCTTTAATTGACAACAAAGATTCAAAAAAACGCTATCGTGCCGATGTGCTCATCGAGGAGCAATTGGCGAAATATGAAGAGAAAATGAATAAGGAATGCGAGAAAGCTGCCAAGCGTTTTGGCGAGGCTTTCGATGAAGCGCAATTCCGTGCCACCAACCCTCGTGTGATTGCCAATCAAGAGAAGTGGAATGCACTTCACACCCGCTTTTCCGATGCACTCAATGCCAATGACTTGGCGGAGTTGAAAACCATCATCGAGGATGAAGGCATTGTGTGTCCGATTAGTGGTAGCAAAAACTGGACTGATGTGCGTCAGTTCAACCTCATGTTTTCCACCGAAATGGGCTCGACAGCCGATGGCGCACAAAAAATTTACCTCCGCCCCGAAACAGCGCAAGGTATCTTTGTGAACTACCTCAATGTGCAAAAGACCGGCAGAATGAAGCTTCCTTTCGGCATTGCGCAAATCGGCAAGGCATTCCGCAACGAGATTGTGGCTCGTCAGTTCATCTTCCGCATGCGCGAATTTGAGCAAATGGAGATGCAATTCTTTGTGAAGCCCGGCACCGAGCTCGATTGGTTTAAAACGTGGAAAGAAACACGCATGAAATGGCACAAAGCCCTCGGCTTTGGCGATGAAAACTATCGCTTCCACGAACACGAGAAGTTGGCGCACTATGCCAATGCAGCTGTGGATGTGGAATATAAATTCCCCTTCGGATTTAAAGAGGTGGAGGGTATTCACTCCCGCACTGATTTCGACTTGAAGCAACATCAAGAATATTCGGGTAAGAAAATTCAATACTACGACCCTGAGGCAGGTGAGTCGTATGTGCCCTATGTGGTGGAAACTTCAATTGGTGTCGATCGCATGTTTCTCCAAGTGATGTCGGCAGCCTATTGCGAGGAAGCTGTGGGCGACGACACTCGTGTGGTGCTGCGCATTCCAGCGGTGCTTGCGCCGGTGAAATTGGCGGTGATGCCCTTGGTGAAGAAAGACGGTCTGCCCGAAAAGGCTCGTGAAATCATTGATGAACTGAAATTCGACTTCAACTGCCAATATGATGAGAAAGACAGCATCGGCAAGCGCTATCGCCGACAAGATGCTATCGGCACGCCTTTCTGTGTAACGGTTGATCATCAATCGTTGGAAGACAACACCGTAACGATTCGCCACCGCGACACGATGGATCAAGACCGCGTGGCAATCAGCGAGCTATATAATATTATGAAAAAGGAGATTGATTTCCGCGAGATATTCAAAAAAATCAGATAATCAGATAAAAAGACTATAAACGCTTGCCAATCAAATAAAATTATTTAGTTTTGCAGGCTCAAAGTGCTGCATGGGCTCGAAAAAGTGAATTTCGAGTGAAATTCCGCCTATCAGACAAACCCTTTTATAATTGTATTTATAATGTACGCGATTGTAGAAATTGCTGGACAACAATTCCGTGTTGAAGCCGACCGTAAATTGTATGTTCACCGCCTAGACGCCGAAGTTGGCGCCGAGGTAAAATTTGACAAAGTTCTTTTAGTGGACAATGACGGCGCTATTGCTATTGGCACTCCAGTGGTGGAGGGAGCAACAGTAACAGCCAAAGTTCTTGACCATCTAAAAGGCGACAAAGTGATTGTTTTCAAGAAAAAACGTCGTAAAGGCTACAAGAAAAGAAACGGTCATCGTCAGTATTTGACTCAAATTTTAATTGAAAGTATTAACGGATAATCCAAAAACATTTAGACCATGGCTCACAAGAAAGGTGTCGGTAGTTCGAAGAACGGCCGCGAATCGGAAAGTAAACGACTAGGCGTGAAAATCTACGGCGGTCAAGTTTGCAAAGCGGGTAACATTTTGGTTCGCCAACGTGGTACAGCGCACAACCCAGGTGAAAATGTAGGTATCGGTAAAGATCACACATTGTTCGCATTGGTTGATGGAACAGTTGTTTTCAGAAAGAAAAGAAACAACAGATCTTATGTGTCAGTAGAACCTGCAACAGCAGTATGCTAATTCATCAGATTTAATTTTAATAAAAGCCTCTAATTCTATCGGATTAGGGGCTTTTGTTGTTCCAATCGGTACGAGCGCCTTTGGGGATTGCCTGATTTTTCCTGCGAACCTGATAATTTGTGGGTGTCCCCACGATTAAAATCGTGGGCTAACAAGATGTCGCCCCTATGGGGCTACCTGAGATGATGTTGTGCTTTTGCTACAAAGATATCAGCTCTTCCCCTACAAACTGGATGAAAAAAGCATCAGAAAAAATCCGCATATTTATTCAGATCCCCAAAATATCCCCTGCCCAAAATATTCCTGCTCTCCTTTTTTAATCGAAAATAATTACATTTGCACTTGCACACGGTGTGCAAATCACAACTAAAATCGTAGTTATGCAACAAAAAATCAAATTCATCGCATCTTTTTTCATCCTATCAATTGTCTTGGCATGCTCCGACAATAAAGTAAAAAACGACAGAACAAGACTCGACTTAAAGGGTGAAGTCATTTCTTATTCCGAGTCCTCATACGAAGCCATAGACAAGTTCGGAAATATTGAAAAGGGCAACCGAAGCGGAAAATCACTTCTTCTATTTAATTCCATGGGGAATGCAATAGAAGGAGCTTACTATAATTCTGATGGTAGTTTAGACGAGAAGATTATTTTAAAATATGACGAAAAGGGGAATCAAATAGAAGATGCTCGCTATAATTCTGATGGTAGTTTATACTGGAAGAGTATTTACAAATATGACGAAAAGGGGAATGCAATAGAAGATGCTCGCTATAATTCTGATGGTAGCTTAGACTGGAAGAGGACTTACAAATATGACGAAAAGGGGAATGCAATAGAAGGAGCTTACTATAATTCTGATGGTAGTTTAGACGGGAAGATTATTTTAAAATATGACGAAAAGG
Source organism: Mangrovibacterium sp. (assembly GCA_047974225.1). Classification (GTDB taxonomy): domain Bacteria; phylum Bacteroidota; class Bacteroidia; order Bacteroidales; family Prolixibacteraceae; genus JBKEDC01. Next base: position 6,266 of record JBKECD010000022.1, on the reverse strand, counting down.
GGAATCACATAGAAGGATCGTACTATAATTCTGATGGTAGTTTATACTGGAAGAGTATTTACAAATATGACGAAAAGGGGAATGAAATAGAAGATGCTCGCTATAATTCTGATGGTAGCTTAGACTGGAAGAGGACTTACAAATATGACGAAAAGGGGAATAAAATATATGATTTTGATGGTAGCTTAGACCGTACGGAAACTTCTTACAAATATGAATACGACACTCACAATAATTGGGTGAAAAAAATAGAGTTTAAGAATGGAATCCCGAGATATATTTATGAGCGAGAATATGAGTATGCTAATTAACTCTCCATTCTCAACTCTCCATTCTCCATTCTCCATTCTCCATTCTCATGACCACCTCCCTCATCGCCTTTGTTATTGCAAGCTTTTTTGCCTTGCTGCTGCTCATTTCCTATCTCACCTCACGCCGTGGAGATGCTGAAAGCTTCTTCACCGGCAATCGCAACTCGCCATGGTATCTGGTGGCGTGGGGCATGATTGGTTCGACCATCTCGGGCGTTACTTTCATCTCGGTGCCGGGCGAGGTGGGCAATTCGGCGTGGAACTATCTGCAATATCTGCTCGGCAACATGATTGGCTATTGGGTGATTGCGGCGGTGCTGATCCCGATGTGCTATCGGCTCAACTTGGTGTCGATTTATGGCTATCTGGCGCAGCGTTTCGGCAAGCGTGCCTATAAAACAGGAGCTTCATTCTTTCTGCTTTCGCAGACCATCGGGGCTTCCTTTCGCTTGTTTCTTGCCGCTGGTGTGCTGCAACTCACTTTCTTCGACCGTCTCGGCATTCCCTTTTGGCTCACCGTGCTCATCACCCTTTTCGCCATTTGGCTCTACACCCGAAAGGCGGGCATCAAAACGGTGGTGTGGACTGACACTTTGCAGACTTTCTTCATCCTCGCTGCTGTGGTGGCAACCATCGTGGTGATTGGTCGCCAACTCAACCTGAGCTTTTCAGAAATGACGCAGGTGGTGGCGCAAAGCGACCGGAGCACCATCTTCAATTGGGATTGGCGTGAGGGCAATTTCTTCTTCAAGCAATTCTTTGCCGGCATCGCCACAGCTATTGCCATCAATGGGCTTGACCAAAATTTCATGCAGAAGAATCTCAGCTGCCGCAACGCTTCGGAATCGAAGAAAAACATCTATTGGTTTTCCGTGGCGTTCATCATCAGCAACATCTTCTTCCTCGCCTTGGGCGTGCTGCTCTATCACTATGTCGAGGTGAATGCCATTCCGCTCCCCTCGCGCACCGATGATTTGTTTCCGCTCTTGGCGGTGGAATATTTCGGCACTTTTGCGGGGGTGCTGTTCTTGCTCGGCATCTTGGCTGCTGCCTATTCGAGTGCCGACTCCGCCATCACTGCCCTCACCACTTCTTTTTGTGTGGATTTTCTTCCGAAGAAAGAAAACAGCACACGCATGCGCACACTGGTGCACTTCGGCTTTTCGATGCTCATCTTTCTTGTCATCATGGTGTTTCAACTGCTGAACAACCAAAGTGTGGTTACAGCCGTGTTTAAAGCCGTGGGCTATACTTATGGTCCATTGCTCGGCTTGTTTGCCTTCGGACTCACCACCAAGCGACAGCCCAACGATAAACTAGTGCCCTATATCTGCATCGCTTCGCCCCTCATCTGCTATCTGTTGAGCGCAAATTCTGTGGCGTGGTTTAATGGCTATGTGTTCGGCTTTGAACTGCTGATTTTGAATGCAGGGATAACTTTTGTGGGGCTGTTGATGAGTTCGAAAAGGGAGAATTAGGGTTTAATTTGAATAAGCTTTCGTGGCGAATATATTGAGAATTGCAAAAAAACAGCTTGTATAGACAGAGAAATCGTATAAAGGGCATTAAAACCGACATGAGCAAGGAAATTTAGGAATACAGCCCACACTAAGAGATAATTCACTACTTTTGCAGAATAGACAATACATACATACATATCATGAAACGCATCGCATTTGTTCTACTGACAATATTGATTATCAACCAAACCGCCACCGCTCAGAATGAGCGAAGCATGGCACTCAGTCTTTCTTTTAATCCCACGCTCAACTGGCTTTCGGTGGGCGGAAGTGATGCCGAGAAATCAAAAACAGGCATGGGCTTTGACTATGGCATCAATGCAGATTTCTTCATCGACCACAACGATAAATATGCCGTTACCACGGGGATTATCATCTCCAATCTCAACACCAAAGTGGCATATAATCCAAACCATGACTTCTCGATTGGTGGAATAGACTACACTGCCAACACCGAGCTAGAAGTGGACTATCGCTTGAAATACCTCGAAGTGCCGATTGCCTTTCGCTTGCGCTCGAAGCAGTTCGACCGCACCACCCTTTGGGGGCAATTCGGACTGTTCACGGCGTGGAATGTCGATGCCCGCGCAAGCACCAGCGACGAGCAACTCGAAAAAAATAACATCAACAAAGATGTGCGCATCTTCAACATGGGGCTCAACATCGGCATCGGTGGCGAATATGACCTCGGCGAAAACAACGCCATCCGATTGGGATTAGTCTATAAAAACGGCTTCCTTGAAACCATCAAAACTAACCTTGGCGATAAAACAACAACTAAAACCTTGGCTTTGCAGATGAGCTTTGTGTTTTAAGGAGGAATAATGCTATGGAGAAAAATATACTTAAGTAAATGGCAAGAAACGCAACAAATGAATTATTGCAGAAAGCGAAGAAGTCAAAAAGCGATGAGTTTTACACTCAGCTTTCTGATATCGAAAGCGAATTGCAACATTACCAAAGCCACTTTAAGAATAAAGTGGTCTATTGCAATTGCGATGACCCTCGCTCGAGTAATTTCTTCCGATATTTTGCTGCAAACTTCAAGAGATTAGGACTTCAAAAATTAATTGCTGCCTGCTATCAAGAACAAGTAATAGACTTATTCACCACGGCAGAGCAGGAAAGAGGATTTTACTGTGAATACACAGGCAAGGAGGGAGAAACAAGCAACCCAAGTTCCACAGACATTGTTTATTTTAATGGCGATGGTGATTTCCGAAGCTCTGAAAGTGTAGAGCTACTAAAACAAGCGGATATTGTGGTAACCAACCCTCCCTTTTCATTATTTAGAGAGCATGTTGCCCAACTAGTTAAACACGATAAAAAGTTTCTGATAATTGGCAATATTAATGCAATAACATATAAAGAAATCTTCAAACTAATCAAAGAAAACAAGGTGTGGCTAGGTATAAATATGGGCAGAGGTATCTCTGGATTTATTGTCCCTGAGTACTATGAACTTTATGGCACAGAAGCTCGGATTGATGGCTCTGGAAACAGAATAGTTTCTCCAAACAATTGCTTGTGGCTAACAAACCTCGATACTTCCAAACGACACGAAGATATTGAACTCACCAAAAAACACACTGGAAACGAAGCTAAATATCAAAAATACGACAATTACGATGGCATTAATGTCAATAAAACACAGGATATTCCCAAAGACTACAAAGGGTCGATGGGAGTGCCGATAACATTCTTGCACAAATTCAATCCTAACCAATTTGAGATAATCAAATTCAGAAAGGGAAATGACGGTAAGGATTTAGCCATAAATGGGAAATGCCCATATTTTAGAATATTAATTAGAAAAAAACAGGCAGCTTTGCACTAACAACCCTACGTATCATGACAAAAAAAGCAAAACCATTTGTGAAGTGGGCTGGTGGAAAGACTCAATTAATTAAAATAATTGAGCAAGCAATGCCTAAGAACTTTGGAGGAGCACACGCCACCTATATTGAACCATTTGTTGGAGGTGGAGCTATGCTGTTTCACGTTTTAAACCACTATCCGAAATTGGGCAATGTGGTTATTAATGATATCAATACGGATTTAATCGGCACCTATAAAACCATTCAAAATAAAGTTGAAGAATTGATTGTAATCTTGCAAAGCTGGGAATTGGAATATCATGCCTTGCTTGAAGATAATGAAGCAAAGAAAGCGTACTACTATCAAAAACGGGAGCTTTTTAACAGCCGAAGTTCAGGTGAACTTTATCAAGCTGCCTTGTTCATCTTTTTGAATAAAACTTGCTTTAACGGCTTGTATCGTGTGAACCGGAAGAATGAATTTAATGTGCCGATTGGAGGCTATAAGAAACCGCTCATCTGCGATGTAGAGAATTTATCGGCTGTGCATGCTTCGCTTCAAAGAGTAAGCATTTTAAATGGAGATTTCGAGAATACGCTAAAAGAAGCTCAAGGAAATACGTTTTTTTATTTTGATCCTCCGTATAAGCCATTAAGTGAAACGTCGAGTTTCAACTCTTATACAAAAGATGAGTTTAATGACGATGAGCAAATAAGGCTGGCTCGATTCTGCGACAAATTAGATGAACAGGGATATCAATGGATTTTAAGTAACTCTGATGTGCGAGGAAAAAATCCTAAAGATAATTTCTTTGATGATCTGTATAAGAACTATCAGATTAATCGAGTGAATGCCAAAAGAAGCATCAATGCAAATCCCGATAAGCGGGGAGAATTAACAGAGTTGCTAATAAAAAATTCAGCGAAGAAGTATGCTGAAGTAATTTGAAATTATAAAAACAGAAGCCATGATTAGTGGAGGAACAGGTGGAGGAAACACAATAACAGGTTTACGCTTTGAAGAGCGTGTCGATTTGCTCTCTCTTTTTGAGAAAATTGAAGGCTATACGGTGAGCAAAACCAAAAATAAGTCGGGAAGTAAGATCCAATATTTAGGAAAAGAAGTTGCTCGGTGCTTTAAGAAACATGAGTTTTATCGCTTTCTGGAGGAGTATGGAATTGATTGGAAAGAACACCTCTCGAAACAATTATTGCCCGACAATGGTCTGTTTGTAATAGTGAGAGATACCCTATTTATCATTGAAATAAAGTTTCAGAAAGTGGCAGGATCTGTTGATGAAAAACTGCAAACGTGCGATTTTAAGCGTAAGCAATATTCAAAATTAGTGAAAAAATTAAACTGGAAAGTGGAATATGTGTATGTGCTGAATGATTGGTTTAAGCATGACTCATATAAGGACACTTTGGAATACATCGACAGCATGAACTGCCACTATCAATTTAATAACATCCCTTTGAAATGGCTTGGCTTGCCTGAATAACAATGATTACCCCTTACTTCAAATCCTCAGATAAAAACTTCACCCTCCTTCATGGTGATTCGTTTGAGTTGCTTCCGCAGTTTGAACACAAGTTTGACATGGTCTTTGCCGACCCTCCATATTTCCTTTCAAATGGGGGACTGACCATTGAGAACGGAAAAGTTGTGTCAGTAAATAAAGGTGATTGGGATAAGTCGCAAGGCTTTGATTTTGTAAATGACTTTAACCGAAAATGGTTAAGTTTAGCTCGTGATAAGATGAAAGAAAATGCCACAATCTGGATCAGTGGCACGATGCACAATATTTTTAGCGTCGGGCAGATTCTTACGGAGCTAGGATTTAAAATTCTGAATGTAATCACTTGGGAGAAAACTAATCCTCCTCCCAATTTCTCATGCCGATATTTCACCCATTCAACCGAACTGATTATTTGGGCTAGAAAGTGTGAAAAGGTGCCTCATTATTTTAACTACGAATTGATGAAAGAACTAAATGGCGGAAAACAAATGAAAGATGTGTGGACTTTGCCCGCCATTGCTCCGTGGGAAAAATCATGCACAAAGCATCCCACGCAAAAACCTTTGTCGGTACTCACTCGGATAATCTTAGCTTCAACTAAGAAAGGGGCGTGGATTTTAGATCCTTTTGCAGGAAGTAGCACAACAGGAATTGCAGCAAACTTGGCAGACCGAAGATTCCTAGGCATTGACACAGAAGAAAATTTTTTAGAAATCAGCGTGCGCAGAAAAAAAGAAATAGACGATTTAAGCATAGCTGCAAAATATAAATCAAAAATACAAGGGTTCAATACACCAAAGCAACTCGAATTGTTTGTGGCAAAAGAACCCGAAGTTGAATACTTTTCAAAATTGAAATTATAACTTTGCACCCCAACCCCCCACAACCATGAAAATAGCTCTCACACAACTCAACTACACCATTGGTGATTTCGCGGGAAACACCTCGAAAATCATTGATGCCATTGAAAACGCTAAAGCGCAAGGCGCAGAACTAGCCGTGTTCTCGGAACTGGCAGTCTGTGGATATTATCCGCAAGACCTCCTCGAAAATGGCGACTTTGTCGATAAGTGCTTGCAGAGCATCAATGAGATTGCT
>JBKECD010000035.1:0-20265 GCA_047974225.1 Mangrovibacterium sp. | reverse complement strand
TGAAACGAGGCTTTTTGCCCAAAGGCTCGATGAGCATGCTCCATCGAAGCGAGCGACTGACATGACTCAGTAGCCCTAAGACTAAGGAAAACCAGACCCATTTATAGTCCACATCGTTTTGGAGCACTTGCTTCATTTGGTCGATGTCTTGACCTCGATAGACAAGCCAAAACAGAAAACCACTGAGGGAAAGAAAAAAGAGTATTTTGAGCGTTTGTTTCAGTATCTTATTCAAAATATATAGTTTTCAGTCGCTAAGCAAAGCCGAGAGCTTTGAAACGACTAGGATTATGCGAAAAAATCATCAAATTGCAGCAAAGTTAATTAATTGTTTCAATATCCGCTTTGTCGAGTGCGAGAAAAACAAGGAAAATGACTATCTTTAGGCTCAAATTTAAAACCAATTAAATTATGATTTCAATCGAACAATACCTAGAAGAACACAAAGAACGCTTCTTGGAAGAACTTTTCGGGCTGATTCGCATTCCCTCCATCAGCTCGCAATCCGAACACAAAGCCGACATGTATCGAGCCGCTGAATATTGGAAACAGCTCCTCCTCGATGCGGGTGCTGACAGAGCAGAAGTGCATGAAACAGCAGGACACCCAGTTACTTATGGAGAGAAAATCATCGACCCTGCCAAACCGACGGTCTTGGTCTATGGACATATGGATGTGATGCCCGTTGAGCCGCTCGAATTGTGGCACACAGCCCCCTTTGAACCGGTCATTAAAGATGGGAAAATCTATGCTCGAGGCGCAGACGATGATAAAGGTCAGGCATTTATGCATGCCAAAGCCTTTGAGTATATGGTGAAAAATGATTGCTTGCCTTGCAATGTGAAATTTATGATTGAGGGCGAGGAAGAAATCGGTTCGCCTAACCTTGGCGCATGGTGCGAAGCCAATAAAGAGATGCTGAAAGCCGATGTAATCTTAGTTTCCGACACTTCGATGATTGCGGCAGATGTGCCGTCCATCACAGTGGGACTTCGTGGCTTGTCGTATTGGCAAGTGGAAGTAACTGGTCCGAACCGTGATTTGCACTCTGGATTATATGGCGGTGCGGTGGCAAACCCCATCAATGTACTAGCCAAGTTGATTGCTGAAATGATTGACGAAAACGGACACATCACCATTCCGAACTTCTATGACGATGTGTTGGAGGTTTCCCCCGAAGAGCGTGCTTTGCTGGCGCAAGCTCCTTTCGATGTGGAGGAATATAAAGCAGCTCTCGACCTCGGAGATGTGGCTGGTGAAGAAGGATTTTCGACGCACGAGCGCACAGGCATTCGACCATCATTTGATGTCTGCGGCATTTGGGGCGGCTATCAAGGTGAAGGTGCGAAAACGGTTATCCCATCGAAGGCCTATGCGAAAATCAGTTCTCGCCTAGTGGCTAATCAGGATTGGGAGAAGATTGCCGAACTATTTAAAGCTCATTTTGAAAAGATAGCTCCAGTATCGGTGAAAGTGAAAGTCGATGTGTTGCATGGCGGACAGGCATATAATTGTCCGATTGACTTGCCAGCTTATCAAGCGGCAGAAAAGGCTTATATGGATACCTTCGGTGTGCGTCCGATTCCTTTCAGAAGTGGGGGCAGCATTCCGATTATATCCACTTTCGAGCAAATCTTGGGCATCAAGTCGGTGCTGATGGGCTTCGGCTTAGAGTCGGATGCAATTCACTCGCCCAACGAAAACTATCCGCTTGAACAGTTCTATAAAGGTATTCAGACGATACCTGGCTTTTATAAGTATTTTGCGGAGTAAGTCCTAAGCCGCAGGCGAGAACTATTACCTCTGGTTTTAGCCTGCGGCTTACAACTGATTAGACAATCTGAGCAATGATTTTCATGGATATAAACATCTTTCCGCTTGTGGGGAGTTGCTCAAACCCATATTTTTTATAGAAATCAACGGCAAGGTCATTGATTGGATCAACCACAACAGCCATAGCCCCAATGCTTTTGTTAGAAAGCTCAAAACTTCGGAATAAAGCATCTAAAAGCAAGTGTTCGCCAAGCCCACATCCTTTTGCGGAAAGGTCGCGCGCTAAGCGTCCTAATAGAATGACAGGAGCATTGTAGTTTTGCGGTATTAATTTTTGATACTTTTCAGGAATTAATTCTCTACCTAGGCTTTCGCTGGTTAAAGTATAGAATCCAATTACATTTTCTTCAGGGGACTTCTAAAAATTAGCTGTTAGGTCATTTTGATTTTATGAGAGATAGATTTTGGGCTAATTTCGCCAAAGCATAGCGAGCTATGATTTAAGAAATTAGTGCAAAAGATACGCTCAGAAAACAAAATGAACAACAGCTGTATTTAGCAGCTTCCCCAATTATAAACTAATTTTTAGAAGTCCCCTTCATCATCAAGAGCCACAAAACAGCTCGCAAGTCTTTTCCGAATATCTTGACTGGCTTGTGTCCTTAAATATTTGGTTAAGGATTCTTCCTCGCAAGTAAAATTCTTTCGCTTGTGTGTTTTGGTCAGTAATTGAATTTTCACAAGCTAGCAATATGAGATTTATACTTTTGGGCTGCTGTGATTAAGTTTGAATTTGGCTCTGAATCAGCAAAGATGGTGTCGAAAAATAGATTTCGATCGCTTTCGCTAGCAATGATTTGTTCGTTTTTTCTCACGATTTCTTCAGCTCGTGTTTTTGCTATGCGAAGAATGAAATTGTTAAAAGATTTATCTCCGCATAATTCTTGTGCTTTTTGAAATATGCGCTTATCATATGCAGAGATTCTAAACTCAATTCTTTCGGTGGTGTTTATTTGTGCTTCCATCTCGCCTCCTTTTTTTTGCAAATGTACAGCATTTTCTCGAAAGCTTTCTATTTTTGCAATCTAAATTACTTCGCACTTAAAAAGATATTGTGAAAATAGAAACCAGCATATTGCCTAATGGCATTCGTTTAGTTCATCATCAGATAGATTCTCAGGTGGCGCATTTGGGGGTGCTGTTCAACACGGGTTCGAGAGATGAAGCGGAAAATCAACAGGGATTGGCGCACTTCTATGAACACTTGATTTTCAAGGGAACGAAGCGCCGCAAGACGCATCATATTCTGAACCGTATTGAAGATGTGGGGGGCGAAATCAATGCCTATACCACTAAAGAAGAAACGGCAGTGCATGCTAGTTTTCTGAAAGAATATTACGCACGCACCATTGATTTGCTGGCGGATATTGTGCAAAATAGCATCTTCCCCGAAGCAGAAATTAAGCGAGAGAAGGAAGTTATCATCGAGGAAATTAATTCCTATAAGGATAGTCCTTCGGAATTGATTTTTGATGATTTCGAGGATTTGATTTATCAAAATCATCCTATTGGGCGCAACATCTTGGGCACGCCCAAGCTGGTGAAAGGCTATAAGCGTAAAGATATTTTGCATTTTGTGGCTGATAATTATTTCACCGATGAGATGGTGATTAGCTCGGTGGGAAACATCAGTTTCAAGCAGCTAGAACAGTTGATTGTTCGTCAATTTGGTGAACTGCCCACCAAGACCAGAAGCGTTCAGCGTGAACGATTTCAACAATACTTGCCTTCATTCAAAAGAGAAGAGATGGACACCTATCAATGTCATTGTGTGGTGGGAAATCTCGCCTATGATGTCTATCATGCTAAGCGATTGCCGATGATTCTATTTAATAGTATCCTTGGGGGGCAGTCGATGAACTCAAGGTTAAACCTGAGTCTGCGCGAGAAGCACGGGCTGGCGTATAATGTGGAGTCGAGCTACACGAGCTACGTTGATACAGGCTTGTTTAATGTCTATTTCGGCACGGAGAAAGAAAATCTCGAACAAGCCATGCGCTTGGTGCACAAAGAATTTAAGCTGATTCGGGAAAAGAGTTTGGGCAGCCTGCAATTGGCTAAAGCCAAGAAGCGATTGCTCGGACAAATGGCGATTGCGAGTGAAAACTGGGAGGATTCAATGCTTGCCATTGGCAAGAGTTTTATGCTTTTCAACAAGATTGACGGCTTCAAGAAGATGAGTAGGGAAGTGGAAGCCATCACCGCATCGGATATTTTGGAGGTAGCCAATGAAATATTGCAAGAAGATCAGCTCACTACACTGATATTTGAATAAAAGCCCCCTCCTAACCTCCCCCGCGGGGGAGGGACTAGAACCATAGATACAGAAAATAAAATAATTAATTTATAAACTCAGTGCCTCTATCCCTCCCCTTGGGGAGGCTAGGAGGGGCTAATGCCTTTGCCCTCCCCCTTGGGGGAGGTTGGGAGGGGGCTTTAAGTTATGCTAGAAAAATACATCGAATCGCACTGCACGCCAGAAGATGCCGTGCTGACAGAATTAGACCGAGAAACGCACTTGCGAGTGCTTCAACCGCGCATGCTTTCGGGCAATGTGCAAGGGCAATTGCTCACTATGCTCATGCAGATGATTCAACCCCGAGTGGCAATTGAGATTGGTACATTCACGGGCTATTCCGCCATTTGCTTGGCGAAAGGAATGCCTGAACATTCGCTCTTGCACACCATCGAAATCAATGATGAGCTGGAAATGATTGCGGCGGAGTTTTTCGCCAAAGCGGGTCTTCAGCAAAAGATTAAACAACACATTGGCGATGCACTGGAAATCATTCCGACCATTGAGGGCGAAATAGATTTTGTCTTCATGGACGGCAATAAGCGCCATTATTGCGAGTATTACGATGCGGTGTTTCCGAAGCTTTCAGCGGGCGGCTACATCTTGGCGGATAATATCTTGTGGGATGGCAAGGTGGTGCAAGAAGTGGCACGCAAGGATACGCAGACGCAAGGTATTTTGGCATTCAACGACCTAGTGGCAGCCGATGAGCGAGTGTCGCAAGTGATTCTGCCCATTCGTGATGGATTGTCGCTGATTAGGAAGAATTAAATGATATTTGCATTTTGATTCTGTACATTTGCGGCTTAATTTTAAAATGATAACGAAATGATTATGAAAAAATTTAGTGGAATAGCTGCATCGTTCGCTTTGTTAATGAGCGTGAGTGCATGTATTGACAATTCGCCCGAGCCAGCACTTTTATATTCCGATGTTTATCAGTATATCACCAAGTCGGAAGCGGGTGCAGGCTATGAATATCAGTTGAAAGCAGGCACTTATGTGGTGGAGGCAAATGTTGATAAGATTTATTTGACCGACCCTTCAGGCAGTGAATATGACTTTGAGGCGGTTGTGTCGGATTATTTATATCAATATCAGTCGGAAAAGCAAGCTGAGCCATTTGCCGAAGGCACTTATCGCATGAGCGCATTGCTTGATGGTGGTGAGAGTATTTCGGTGGCGGATATCATGTCTTATAATGGTGTGCTTCCGGTGGAAATTATCAGTTGTGAATATGCGGGAACGGCTGTGAATTTTGAGTTTGCGGTTAATGAATATGCTGAGGGCTATGAGTTTTATGTGTTGAAGGAACGCTATGAGGAAAACTCCGCTGGCGTGATGGAATTGGTAACAGATGTGCTGTATTCTGAAGTGAAGTATATTACAACTGACAATTCATCAGATTTTGCAGGTCCGACATATACAGGGACTATTTCCCCGTCGTTTTTTGATCAAGACATCACGCTCGAAGATGGTGATGAGTTGGTGCTTCGGATAAATGCAATCGACTATCAAGAGCTTACCTATTCGGTGTTTGTGCATGCGCTTGCTTCAAGTCGCACCACATTTATTTGGGGCGTTGAAGAATAGGTTCTCCTTAAACGATGCTTCTTAGGATAGTTTCATAGCTAGCCGACCCGCAATTGAAGAGTAGGTCGATGACGCTAAGGTTGGGTTGAAAGTCAAATTTATTATCAAAAACCTGAGGATAAGGATGGGCGCAGAAGTGCTCATCCTTTTTTATTTTTGAAGCTTTGGAGTTGATGGCTTCTCGCAGGTTGATGCCCTCATGGTCGAAAAGTTCAAAGTCGGGGGTGAGCTTTATCGTTTTGTCGATTTCCAAGATGTCGAGAATAAGCTGCAATAGTTCCTGATTGAAATCAAGCAAAAAGTTGAATTTTCGTTCGTAAAACGGACGGAAATCATCGGCGAGAATTTCAAAGAATGGGCTAGAGTTGTAGGCCGACACAATCGCATTCCAATGCTTGTATTGCCAAGGGGTGTCATAGGCTATCTGCACATCCTTCATCAGTTGTTTGGAATTGCCTTTCACCACGGGAATAGTGAGTGCGTCCACACCATTGGCAGATAAGATATGGCATCGGTTGCGATAGGTCTGTTTGGTGAAATTCTCGCAGGCTTCAATCCAAATTTCTTCATTCAGAAGAAACTTGCTGAGGTATTGCACCGGGGGCAGATAGGCAGTGCTTAATAGCATGGAATTGAGAGTTGAGAGTTGAGAGTTGAGAGTTGAGAGTTGAGAATTTAATACCGTTAGGTTCATTCTCAATTTTCAACTCTCAATTCTCCATTTTTAATGTACATTAGAAAAAAGTCGTTTCCATCGGATGTTGAGGGGGAATGTTTTGTCTTGGTCGAGCGACAGCCAAATGAAGACCGCTTTGCCCACAATGTGGTCTTCGGGCACAAATCCCCAATAGCGTGAGTCGGCTGAATTGTGGCGATTGTCGCCCATCATCCAATAATAGTCCATGCCAAAAGTATAGCTAGTGGCGAGTTGGTCATCAATATAGATATCAGTGCCATCCACTCGGAGCTGGTGTTTCTCATAGGCTTGAATGAGTCGCTCATAAAGAGGTAGATTGTCGATGTTTAGCTCGATTGTTTTGCCTTTTTTCGGAATGGTCAGCGGACCATAGTTATCAACATTCCAGATGTATTTTTTGCTAAACGGGAATGTGTTTTGATCCCAATTGGAAGAGGGGATAACCAGTTGAGTGATTTCATCGACGATAGATATTTTTTCCACTTCTTCCGCCATTTCTTTGGTGAGTGGGAACTCAAAAATGCCGTTTCCATATGATTTTCTATCGGCTTTTGAAATTCCAATCTTGGTGAGTGTAGCATCGCTGATGCCTACTCCGCCTTTTGTGCGCACATAATAGTTGTGTTGCACGCCGTTGAAGGCTTCTTGCTCGCTATCGTTCACAAAAAGTTGCCCATCAATGATTTCAATTTTATCGCCGGGCACGCCGACACAACGCTTGATGTAGTTTTCGCATTTGTCGGTGGGGCGAGTGATGATTTTGCCAAAGGTGCGCTTGTCGGTGTTCACCCGTTCCCATCCGAGTTCTCTCACCAATCCATAATAGCTTTGTTGTGGGAAATTGCTAGCCACGGTGTCGCCTTCGGGGAAGTTAAACACCACTACGTCATTGCGTTTCACCTCGCCAAAACCTTTCATTCTTCGATAGTCGTTTTGAATTAAGGTGGAAAACGAAGGTGTGTTTTGAGTCATTGGCATGGTGTGGTGCACGAAAGGAAACGAAAGCGGTGTTTCGGGCACTCTCGGACCATAGGCGGTCTTGCTCACAAAGAGGAAATCGCCGATGAGCATTGATTTTTCCATCGAAGATGTGGGGATGGTGTAGGCTTCGATGAAGAAGCTGCGGATGAATGTGGCGGCAATCACTGCAAAGATGATGGCATCGACCCACTCCACGAATTTTGTTTGTTTGCCGTTGGGGGCATTTTTCTTTTTCCAGAATGCCCAATGCACTTTTTTGGTGATGTAAACATCGAAGATGACCCCCACGAGGATGAGCCACCAATAATTTCCGAGCCAAATCACCCAAAGTAGATAACATAGGGTAACAAGGCTGAATTTAAACCATTTATTAGAGAAGATAGATAGCATCTTATTTTAAATTTAGGAGGTCGTTCATAGATAAAATACCTTTTTTGTCGGCTGAATATTCCGCAGCAATCACGGCGCCGAGGGCAAAGCCGTGGCGCGACTTTGCGCTGTGCTCAATGAGAATATGATCAACCTCTGACTCATATTTGATGCGGTGAATGCCAGGCACTTCACCTTCTCGAATAGCTTCAATGTGCATTTCAGTGTCGTTTTCAGGCGTGCCGAGCGTCCATTTTTCTTTCGGATAGTTTTCAAATAAGCCTTCCGCCAAGGTGATGGCTGTGCCGCTTGGTTCGTCGAGCTTATGGATGTGGTGCACTTCTTCCATGCTCACTTCATAGCCTTCACGCCCGTTCATCAAGCGGGCTAATTGCTTGTTGAGGGCGAAGAAAAGATTGACCCCAAGGCTGAAATTAGAAGTGTAGAAGAATGCGCCATCATGTGCTTTCATGTCAGCCACCACTTCGTCATATTGGGCTAGCCAGCCCGTTGTTCCGCTCACCACGGGCACTCCAGCCTCAAAGCAAAGTTTATAGTTGGAAACTGCCGAGGCAGGAATGGTGAACTCAATTGCCACATCGGCTTTTTTGAGGTTTTCCACAGTCAGGTCGGCTTGATTGTTCACGTCGATAGTTAATACAATTTCATGACCACGATTAATGGCGATTTGCTCGATGGTCTTTCCCATCTTGCCATATCCGATAAGAGCTATTTTCATTTTTCTTTTTTGAGTGCGAAGTAGCGAAGTGCGAAGTGCGAAGCTGCTGCGCCATTTAATAATGACCACAAATATAAGCACAACAATTAAAGGGGGCGTGTTTTTTTGCGATTTTTCAGCTAATGTGAAGATTTTAAGAGGGTGTTTTTAGAAAAACGTCTATGCATTTCATTCATTGTCCCTCTTTTTTCAAAATGTATTCGGACTACATTTTCCCAAATGTGATACGAATACACATGTATTCGGACTATATTTTCCCAAATGTGATACGAATACATATGTATTCGGACTACATTTTCCCAAATGCGATACGAATACATATATATTCGGACTATATTTTCTAAAATGTGATACGAATACATGATGTACATGGACTATATTTTCTAAAATGTGATACGAATACACATGTATTCGGACTGTATTTTCCAAAATGTGATACGAATAATCGGAAGATGACGACTAATAATTTCCGTAGTATGCCGCTGAAACAGAGCTTCAATCTTTACTTAATCTAAATAAGCCCTTCGGAGGCTATAAATTTCGCTTCTGATGTGTATTTGTGCTTTTTGCGTGTTATTTTTGCGCATTAACCAAAAGATGTAATGAACGAAATTATAGAAATAGCCTTTTTCTCGGAGAATGTGGTGAAGGTGGTGGTTCGTGCCCCACGCATTGCCAAATCGAGAAAACCCGGACACTTTATTATGCTTCGCCTCGATGAGCAAGGCGAACGAATCCCTTTGACCATCGCTGGCTCTGATGCCGCTGCTGGCACAATCACCCTCGTGGCGCAAAAAGTGGGGGTTACCTCCACTCGTTTGGCAGAAATGAAAGTGGGTGATACCATATTAGATATTGTCGGACCGCTAGGCAAAGCCACGCACATCGAAAAGGTGGGCACGGTGCTTGCTTGCGGTGGTGGTGTGGGTGTTGCGCCTTTGCTCCCGATTGTGGAGGGCTTCAAAAAGGCAGGCAACCGAGTGGTAACGGTCATTGCGGCACGATCGAAAGACCTTATTATATTGGAAGACGAAATCCGAAAGTGGTCGGATGAGTTGATTATCATGACCGATGACGGCTCGTATGGCACGAAAGGTTTGGTAACCGAAGGAGCTGAACAATTCATCAAGCAAGAAAAGATTGATGAATGTGTGGCGATCGGTCCTGCCATTATGATGAAATTCACTTCGTTGCTCACCAAGAAATATGAAATCCCCACGCAAGCCAGCCTAAACGCCATGATGGTGGACGGCACCGGCATGTGCGGAGCTTGTCGGGTGAAAGTGGGCGGACAGACGAAGTTCACCTGTGTGGATGGTCCCGAATTTGATGCCCATCAGATTGATTTCGATGAGCTAATGGTTCGCCTGCGTGGATATAGCAAAGAAGAAAGAGCGGCGTTTGAGGCGTTTAATAGTTGAGGGTTTAGAGTTTAATAGGGTTGCAGCCCCATAGGGGCGACATCTTTGTAGCCCCGGGTTTCACCCGGGGTAAGGAAATCCCCCCAAGCCCCATATTAATGGAGAATGGGCTTCGCACTCCGCACTAAAAAAAAGAAACAATGCCCACGATAGATATATTTGACGGAATAAAAATTTGCATTTATAATGGAGAACATCGACCTCCTCATTTTCATGCTATTTATAATGAGTTTGAAATTCTAATAGAGATTAATACCAATAATATATATATGCAGGAAGTATGCCAGCAAGGCAACTCAAAAAAGTTTTCGATTGGCTTGCTGGAAATTCAGAATGGGCTTTAGAAGTGTTTTATGAATTAAACCCTCAATTACGATGAAAGATACAACTAGAATGCCACGAATTTTGAAAATCAATTGGATTAAAGATTTATCTATATCGGTTGTTTTTAACAATGGAGAATCTCGAGTGATTGATTTTAGAAAAGTCTTGAGCCGAATTAATTTAGAGGAGAACGCACCGGCTCGAATCTTGTTTGACGCTGTTGAATTTGGGAAAGTGGAATTGGAAAATAATACCTTGTCGTGGAATAATGTGGAGCAATATATCACGATGAGGAACAAGGAGAAAATGAAAGTGCCTTTTCAGATTGGGGCTGATGTGTTGCTAAAATACAGCCGTTTGGAAAAATCAGAGCTCAGTCTTAAAATCGCTGGAATCATAAAATCCTCCAGAATGGCAATGGGAATGTCTCAGCAAGAGTTAGCACTCGCAAGCGGAACAACAAGAGCAAGTATTGCTCGAATTGAAAATGATAAGGCGGATTTAGAATTAGGAACTTTGCGGAGAATCGTTGAAACAGGATTAGGCAAAAAGATAGAAATAAACATTAGATAGTTATTAGTTGAGAATTACGAATTGGGCAAGGTTGCAGCCCCGTAGGGGCGACATCTTTGTAGCCCCGGGTTTCAACCCGGGGTAAGGAAATCCCCACCAACCCCAAGCCCCGTAGGGGCGACATGTTAATGGAGAATGGAGAATGGAGAATGGAGAATTGGCTCCGCACTCCGCACTTCGCACTAAAAAAAAGAAACAATGATAGATTTAAAAGCAGAACGCGCTGAAGAATGGCGTGCCGAATTGCGCAAAAAGATAAAAGCAAAAGATAGAACCGACATCGAGCGTGTGCGCATGCCCGAGATGAATCCTGAAGTGCGTGCAAAGCACATGGATAAAGAGGTGAATGTGGGATTGTCGGCGGAAATGGCGGTGAGGGAAGCTTCTCGCTGCATGGATTGTGCCAACCCAACTTGCATGGAGGGTTGCCCGGTGAGCATCAACATTCCCAAGTTTGTGAAGCATATCGAGTCGCAAGATTTCTTGGCGGCTGCCGCCACCTTGAAAGAAACATCGGCACTGCCTGCTGTGTGCGGACGAGTTTGCCCGCAAGAAAAACAATGCGAAGCGAAATGTTTCTATGTGCAGAAGATGGACAAAGAGGCGGTGGCTATTGGCTATCTCGAACGCTTTGCAGCCGATTTTGAGCGCAGCACCGGCAAGGCGGCTTTGCCTGCTTGCGCACCAGCTAATGGCATTAAGGTGGCATCGGTTGGGTCGGGTCCTGCCGCATTGGCATGGGCGGGCGACATGATTAAGATGGGCTATGATGTAACCGTTTTTGAAGCACTCCACGAAGTGGGGGGCGTGTTGAAATATGGTATCCCCGAGTTCCGATTGCCCAATGCAATTGTGGATTTCGAGCTGGATAATCTGAAAGCGATGGGCGTGAAGTTTGAGCGCAATTTCATTGTGGGGCGCACCACTTCGTTTGCTGATTTGCGTGCGGAAGGCTTCCAAGCTTTCTTTGTGTCGAGCGGTGCAGGCTTGCCTCGCTTCATGAATATCCCCGGCGAAAATAGCAATGGGGTGATGTCGGCAAATGAATATCTCACTCGGGTGAACTTGATGGGAGCTGGTCGGGGAGTGGCTGACACGCCTGTGCTGAAAGGGAAAAGTGTGGCGATTATCGGCGGTGGAAACACGGCTATGGACTCGGTGCGCACCGCTAAGCGCATGGGCGCAGAGCGCGCCATGATTGTCTATCGTCGCTCGATGGAGGAGATGCCCGCACGTCTAGAAGAAATTCACCATGCCCAAGAAGAAGGCGTGGAGTTCTTAAACTTGAGCAATCCAATCAGCTACACTGCCAATGAAGAAGGGCGAGTGTGCAACATGCGCTTGCAGCGCATGGAATTGGGCGAGCCTGATGCCTCAGGGCGAAGAAGTCCGGTGGTGATTGAAGGCGCAGAATATGATGTGCCTGTCGATATGGTGATTGTGGCGGTGGGCGTTTCGCCCAACCCCTTAGTGCCGCAGGAGTTGCCCGAATTGGAGGTAACCAAATGGGGCACCATTGTGGTGAATGAAGAAACGATGCAGAGTTCCTTGCCATGGGTGTTTGCTGGTGGCGACATTGTGCGTGGCGGTGCCACGGTCATCCTCGCCATGGGCGATGGGCGACGAGCTGCAAAGGGGATGGATGAAGAATTGAGAGAGTTATGAGTTATGAGTTATGAGTTATGAGTTATGAGTTATGAGTTGGCTTCGCACACCGCACTAAGAACTTCGCACTAAGAACTTCGCACTAAAAAAAGAATGAAACACGTACTATTAATACTAGCTATCTTGATTTCCTCGCTGAGCTTTGCGCAGCAGGTGAAGAGCTATACGGTGAAATCGGGTGAAACGATTTATTCGATTTGCAAGCGGAATGATATTACGCAGGAGCAGTTGGAGGCTGCAAACCCGAGCTTGCGAGGCAACTTGCGTGCAGGTCAGATTATTCAGATTCCAGTCATTCAGAAGAAAATAATTGAGCCGCAAGTTAGCTTTGAAAATCATAAGGTGAAGCGAAAGGAGACACTTTATGGGATTTCAAAAAAATATGGGCTGTCGGTGGATGATATATTAAAGTATAATCCATGGGCAGAAAAGGGGATTAAGAAGAAAGATATTCTTCGGATTCCGAAGAAAACGGAAGTGATAGTGGAGCAGGAGTTGGAATTGCAGGTGGAGACTTCGGTGAGTAAAATCAAGCATGAGGTGAAGTCAGGCGAAACACTCTATGGTTTGGCAAAGAAATATCACCGTTCGATTGAAGCTCTTTTGACAGAGAACCCCAAGGCAGCGCAGGGCTTGAAAGTGGGCATGGTGCTGACGATTTCAGAAATAAAAGACGAAGACGCAGGCACAAAGGACTCTAAAGCTGCCTACACGGTGAAGGCTGGCGACACGGTCTATCGCATTGTGAAGACTTATGGCATCACTGTGGAAGAGTTTTATGAAGCCAACCCCGAAGTGAAAGCGCATGGTCTGCAAACAGACATGGTGATTTCCATTCCTACGGCGGTGCAAAAGGTCAATCAAGTGGAAGAATGGACGCTTCAGCCTGCTGAAGCACAGCCAAATATTCAGGCTAAATTAAAAGAATATCACATAGCGCTGCTGCTGCCGCTTTCGGCAGCTGAATATGAGTTTTTGGTGCTCGACCAGCCCAATCGCATCTTGGAAGCGGCGCAGAATGATAGCATTGAATATACTCCGAAGACAGATGCTGAGTTGATTTCAGCTAAAAGTAGAGGCTTCTTGCAGATGTATCAAGGGGTGTTGCTGGCGGTGGAAAAGATGCGCATGCAGGGCATGCAAGTGTCGGTGCGCTTGTTTGACACGGAAAGTTCGCTCCTCACGGTGAAAAACATTGTGGAGCACCCTGATTTTAAGCGTGCTGATTTAATCATCGGTCCAGTCTATCCTCAGATTCAAGATCCAGTGGTGAATTTTTCGCGCTTGAATCATATTCCGATGATTTCGCCACTTTCTTCGGCAGGAAATTTTGAGGATGTCAATCCATACTATTATAAGGTGAACCCAACTGATAAGTTGATTCATGAAAAAACAGAAGCTTTTTTGGCGGATAACTTCAAAACTTATAATCTGATGGCAATTGGCGTGGGCGGAATAGGTGATTTGAACCAGTCGGAGGAATTTAATCAGAACTTTGCACATGTCATGATGCACGATGTAACCGAGCCTTTGGCAGATCTTACAAAGGAGGAGACAGAGGCGGGAGTTGATCCGAATCTGTTGCGACGAAAATTAGACTATGCCAAAGATACGCTCCAGTTGCCCACGGTGGCATATATTCCCTTTGATGCGGAAGCCAAAGTAAGTGTTGGGGTGAATGCGCTGAATGCAGCGGTGGGAAAATCTTCGGCAATACTTGTTGGGCAATATAATTTTACCAAGTATAAAAGCATTCAGGCGGAATACTATCACCGCTTGAATCTGCATGTGCTGTCGCCCTATTACATTGATTACGCCTCGGAAGCCGTGAATGAATTTGTGAAACTATATCGGGAGAATTATTATTCAGAACCGAGTCAATTTGCTTTTCAAGGCTATGATGTAACGTATTATTTTATGAATATGCTTTTCAACTTTGGCAACAACATCAGTTCAGCAGTGGTGAGCTATCGCCCAAAGCTATTACAATGCGATTTCAACTTCAAAAAACTTTCTCCATCGGCAGGATGGGTCAATGAAGGCTTATTTTTATTAGAATATAAACCTGATTATACAATAGTGGTTAGGGATTAGTTGTTAGTGCAACCTTGTTCAACTAACCACCAACTACTTACCACTCATAACATCTACTATTATGCATCAACCTTCAGACTTAGCTTATCACCTATTAGTGCCCTTGGCAACTATCGTTTCTTTTTTTGTGGTATTTATTTCGATACCAACTGTCTTGCAAGTAGCATTCAGTAAGCGACTTTTCGACAAGCCAAATTCCCGGAGTTCGCACGTGAAGATTACCCCTCGCTTGGGGGGAGTGGCCATTGCTTTTAGCTTTATTTTCACCTATTCGTTTTTTGCGGATTGGTTTTCCTATGCCTATATCCCCTTCTTAACTTCATCCTTTGTGCTGATTTTTGTGATTGGGTTGAAAGATGATATCATGACAACATCGGCAGGCGTAAAGCTGATGGCGCAGATTTTTGCCGCCTCCATCATTGTAGGCTTGGGCGATGTGTGTATTGATGAGCTGCAAGGAATCATCGACTTTCCGCTCCCAGAAGGCTGGGCAACGGCAATTAGTATTTTCATTTTTGCCTTTTTGCTCAATGGTTTCAATCTGATTGACGGCATTGATGGGTTAGCGGCAATCACTGGAATTATTGTGATTACAGCTTTCACAGCTTGGTTCTACATTAATGGTTTTTATCATGTGCCATTGCTTGCCGCTTCGTTGGCAGGAGGACTGCTTGCGTTCATTTATTATAATATGTATTGTGTGAAGATGAAAATCTTTATGGGCGACACGGGGTCGCTTCTGATTGGATTCGTCGTATCAATCATCACGATTGCATTCTTGAAATTTAATAATCAAATCGTGAATGTAGAAGAACATGTACGCACCATGACGAGTGCGCCTGCAGTGGCAGTAGCCGTGCTGATTGTGCCTGTGGTCGATACAATTCGGATTTTTTCGTTGCGCATCTTGCGAGGTGGTTCGCCTTTCAAACCCGATAAGAACCATATTCACCATCGCATGCTCGAATTGGGCATGAGCCATCACCAGATTTCATTTACGATTGGGGCGGTGAATTTGTTTTTCATTGTGCTAGCCTATTTCTTGCGAGATATTGGCACTTGGCCTTTATTGGCGATTGTTTTGCCATTGGGCTTTGCTTTTGCCGCCACGCCTTCGTGGATTATTGTACAGAAGAAAAAAGCTAGATTACGTTATCTCAGAAGAATGAGAGCTCAGAGGTAACTAGCTAAGTGCTCAGATGCCTTGAAAAAAACTTTGTATGAATCAAAAAATAGCGTACTTTCGCAACAAATGAACACGCCCTTTAAAATACTAGTTGCATTCTCATGCTTTTTAGTGGGATTCAACACCAGTTTTGCGCAACAAGATTCCACTCAAGTTGAAGCAAAAATAAAGAAAAGTAACCGTGTCCCTGAAAAGGGCACGACCTATCTGACCCCGATGCCAATCGTGGGGTTTAACCCTGCTTTCGATTTTGTGTATGGCGCAGGAGCAACGGCGAGTTCTTTCTTAGGCGACCCTCAGAATACTTCCATATCGAGTGCGATATTAGCGGTTTTGTTTACCACTAAAAAACAGACGATGATTTCGTTGCGTTCCACGATGTACACCGAAGAAAACAACTGGCAGATTATCGGCGATATGCGCTATTTCGACACCTCGCAAGGCACGTGGGGATTGGGCACAGGAGCGCAAAGCTCAAAACCTGTGTTTGGCAATGTGAATGTGGGAGGTGTGGACTATCAAGGTGTTTCAACCGAAGATTTTATGCAGTTTAAGTTGATTCGTGTGCATGAAACTTTTCTGCGCAAGCTTGGCGACACGGGGGCTTATATGGGTTTGGGTGTGCATGTCGATTTACACCGAAACATCGTGGATGTCGATATGGAAAGCTATAATGAAGATGTCGAAAATCCAACGCACATCACTCCTTATTGGGCATACTCACAGGCGCAGGGATTTGACCCTGCTGAAAGCAACACCGTAGGTTTGTCGATAAATGGCGTGTATGACACCCGAGACAATGTCAATAATCCCTATCGTGGGCGTTATCTGATGACCAACTTTCGAATGAATGCTGAATTGCTCGGCAGCGATAAAAATTCATCGCAGTTTTATTTGGAATATCGTGATTATATCAACCTTACGGAAGACCATCATAACATATTGGCTGTTTGGGGAATTGGCAATTTTACCACTTCGGGGAAGTTGCCTTATTTGTGTTTGCCAGCTTTGGGCTGGGATCAATATGGTACATCGGGCGCCCCCTACACGCAAGGGCGATTTCGGGGTGAGAGCCTAATCATCACCGCCATGGAATATCGCAAACATCTTTATGGAAGTCGCTCCAATCCTCGCTTGCTTGGCATGGTGCTATTTGCTGATGCCACCACTGTGAGTGGTGGTGGAATCAATGATGCCAAATTATTTGATGACATAGTGCCTGGTTATGGATTTGGTCTGCGCATTAATTTCAGAAAAGAAGCACGCACCAATATTGGCTTAGACTATGGTTGGGGAGCTTATGGCTCGAAGGGATTTTTCTTGCGAATAAACGAGAATTTTTAACATTAAGCTTTAGGTAATAGATTCTAAGCAATAGTGTAAAGCTTTTGATTTTTTATATTTTTGCAGCGCTATGGATATACGAGAACGATTATTGAATAGATGGTTGCGTTTGGAGCTTAAAAGAGCTAAGCCTCGAGAAAAATGTTTTGTCAATATTAATCAAGCGCAAACAATTGGTGTGATTTGGCAAGAGGGGGATGTGCGAGTGCTTGATTTCTTGGAGAAGGAAGCGCGAAAACGAAGGATTAAAGTTCAAAAGCTTTGCTATTCTCCAGAACCTAGAGAGATCGCTTTTACAGCAAAAGACTTTTCATTTTGGGGCAAGCCTCAAAATGAGTTGATCACAACCTTTGTAGCTCAAAAATTCGATATTCTATTTGATGTAACTCGCGATGTAGCCCAGCCAATTAAGGTGGTCAGAGCTTTGTCGAGGGCGAAATTTAAAGTGGGTAGCTTGATTGAAGACCCTGAATATTTAGATTTGAATATTCAGGTGGATAGCGATGTTGATTCTGTCTTTATGGCGGAGCAAATGCTTTATTATTTGGAGGTGATTAATAATAAATAATATGACAAAATTGTTTGAAGGAGCTGGGGTTGCTTTGATTACTCCTTTCCATGCAGATAATACAATTGACTTTGAATGCCTAGCGGCATTGGTGAATTTTCAGATAGAAAATGGGATTGATTATATTGTAGCACTAGGTACTACTGCTGAAACACCCACGCTTTCCGATGAAGAACAAGCGCAGGTGGTGAGCTGCATCAAAACAACAGTGAATGGGCGAGTGCCTATTCTATTGGGGCTGGGTGGAAATAACCCACAAGCAGTGATTGCTCGTATTCAGAATACCGACTTCGCAGGCATCGCAGGTATTCTCTCTGTTACACCATATTACAATAAACCGCAGCAAGCAGGATTGATTGCCTACTATAAGGCGATTGCACAGGCTTCGCCAGTGCCAGTGGTGCTTTATAATGTACCGGGGCGAACAGGGGTGAAGCTTTCAGCAGAAAGCACGGTGGAATTGGCAACAACTTGCCCAAACATTGTGGCAACTAAAGAAGCTTCGGGCGACTTGAACCAAGCAGCAGAAATTGTGCGCGATGCACCCGAAGATTTTGTATTGCTTTCAGGCGATGATGCTTTAACTTTCCCACTTCTTGCCACAGGTGGCACAGGCGTGATTTCAGTCATTGCCAATGCTTTCCCCAAAGAAATGGTTGCCATGGTGCGCTTGATGCGCGAGCAGAAATTAGCTGAAGCACGAGCAATCCACTTGAAGCTCCTTCAAGTGAGCCAGCTCATCTTCAAAGAGGGAAACCCCACAGGGGTGAAAGCTTTGATGAAGCTCATGGGATTGTGTGGCGCAACTTGTCGATTGCCACTCGTGGAAGCAAGCGAGAATCTAACTAAAGAGTTGAGTATCGAATTAGATGCAATGGGGTATAAGCTGTAAGCTTTAGGCGACAAAATAAGAGAGAAAGACTTCTGCGCAAAGCGTAGAAGTCTTTCTCTTTTAACCCTTAATCACCGCCAAAGGCGAGAGCTCCACCAAAATATCCACCAAATCCTTTTGGTTTTCCATCACCACATCAATATTTTTATAAGCGCCTGAGGCTTCATCTAAATCACGTGTTCGGCGGATGGAATGAATGATGCCTTGAGCATTGAGTTTGTTGATTTCGTCTTCCAAACTCAGTTCGCGCTGTGCTTGTTTGCGGCTCATCACTCGACCTGCACCATGCGAGCAACTTTGAAAACTTTCCACATTTCCCTTTCCCTCCACAATGTAACTTTTTGTGCCTTGCGAACCAGGGATAATTCCAATTTCGCCTTTGCGTGCACTTGTCGCACCCTTGCGATGCACAATGACATCAGTGCCGAAATGCGATTCCCATTGGGCGTAGTTGTGGGCAATGTTGATGAAATCTAATTCAGTGAATTTATCACCCAGCACTGCCGCAAAAACTTGTTTGATATTTTCCATCATCAGTTTGCGATTGGCAAAGGCGAAGTCCACGCAATATTGCATTTCTTGCAGATAGTCTTTAGCTTCTTGACTTTCAATGGGCAGGAATGCCAATTCATGTTCCTTCGGAACGGCAGAATGCCAAAGCTTATTTAATCGTTCGGCAAGTTTATTATAGTGCGCAGCTACTTTGTAGCCTAAGTTTCGACTGCCCGAGTGAATCATCACCCAGATATGTCCATCAGAACCTTTCTGAATTTCGATGAAGTGATTTCCGCCACCTAGTGTGCCAATCTGTTTTAAAGCCGACAAATACTGATTGCGCACCACCGCTTGCGGTGGGAGAGCTTCGAGTGAGGGCATTAGGGTTTCGTCTTGGCGTTCCTTTTGATGGTTGAGTCCTAGCGGAATTAATTGGCGAATGCCCGACATGATTTGCTTGAGTTTGTCGGTGTCAATCTCGGTGAGTGAAGTTTTGAGGGCACACATGCCGCAGCCAATGTCCACACCCACGGCGTTGGGAATCACTACGCCACTCGTGGCGAGTACGCCACCGATGGGCATGCCATAGCCCGAATGACAGTCGGGCATTAAGGCGACGTGTCGAAACACGAAAGGAAGATTAGCTAGATTGTGTGCTTGAGCTAAAGCGTTTGGCTCGATGTCTTCGAGCCAAATTTTGATTGGCACACCGACGTTTTCTGCAATAATTTGCTTCATGATATATTGATTTTAATGTTTCACTTTGCAAAGATGAAACACCACTGCGCAATCTTTTTGCGCAATGAAATAAAAATGCTATTTTTCGCAAAAAAAAGAATTATGCCTGTCAATAAGAATGCTTTAATCCGATATAAAACTATCGACAAATGCTTGCAAAATAAGTATCGAAGATGGACTTTAGAAGACTTGATTGATGCTTGTTCCGATGCGCTGTATGAATATGAGGGCATCAGGAGTGGGGTGAGTCGGCGCACGGTGCAGCTTGATATTCAGATGATGCGAAGCGACAAGCTGGGCTATAATGCTCCAATCGTGGTGGATGAAAAGAAGTATTATCGTTATGCTGAGGCTGATTATAGCATCATGAATAGTCCGATTTCAGAAAGCGACTTGGAAAAACTTTCGCAGACGGTGGATTTTCTGAAGCAGTTTAAAGGATTTGCACACTTCAAGG
>JBKECD010000073.1:0-6595 GCA_047974225.1 Mangrovibacterium sp. | reverse complement strand
TTTCGGAATTTAAATACCGTTTTAAACTCTTTGTCGAGCATTATTTGCGCATCAAAACCTTTGCCCGTCTTGCTTTTAAAACCTTTAATAAGCGAGGTTTTGCCATGGCTGAGCAAATCGTTCAGTTGCGAGCTGCTGAGGGTTTTGCCAGCAATGGTCTTGAAGAGGATAAAATCACAATCCTTGTCGATACATTTAGTCGCTTTGGCAAAAGTGCGGACGGTTTTCTTCTGGCACTTCGGGCAGGGAAGTAAAGGGTCGGCACTTGCCACGTGGGTTTCCAATAATTCCGACACAATTTGATGTGTATAAAGCTCAATCTCCCGATGGAAGCTATCCGCATCGAGCTTGCCAGCCTCAATCAAGTTCAGCTTGTTTTCCCATTCGCCGGTCATGCCCACATCGGCAATCTTCTTCTCACTCACCGCCCGATAAACGGCTAAGCCTTTATCGGTCGGCACGAGTGATTTTTTTTCTCGCACCACATAATTACGTGCAATCAGCGTTTCGATGATTGCCGCACGAGTGGCAGGCGTGCCAATGCCAATCCCCTTGATGGCTTCTCGTTCGGCGTCATCTTCTAGCTCCTTTCCGCAGCTTTCCATGACTGAAAGCAAGCTGCTTTCGGTGTGAATCGGCAGGGGTTTAGTTTGCTTTTCTAGCACTTCCACCCCCTCCATTGGCAGTCGTTCGCCTTGCTCGATTGGCGGAAGTGAATATTCCTCTTGGGCATCATCAGCCCGCACCGCTCGCCAACCTGCCCAGAGTGTTCGACTAGCTCGCAGCGCAAAAGGCACGCCATTTCCATCGATCGAGATACAGGTGCTTTCCTTGATACACTTCTGAGAAAACGCTTCCAGCATGCGCCCCACAATCAAATCATAAATCTGCTGATGGTCGGCTGCAAGATTATTGGGTTCGTTGCCCGTGCTGATTAAGGCGTGGTGGTCGCTCACTTTTTGGTCGTTCACCGAATGCTTGTTAAGCTCCTTTTCAGCTAAACCGTGTGCATAATCGCCAAACAACGAATGGCGAATAAGTCCTTGAATTAAACTCTTCATTTCCGCAAAAACATCTTCGGAAATATAGCGACTGCCTGTGCGAGGATAAGAAATCAGCTTCGCCTCATAGAGCGATTGCGCAACAGACAGCGTTTTGTCGGCAGAAAATCCATAACGCTGGTTGGCTTCTTTCTGAAGTGTGGTGAGGTCGAAAAGCAAGGGAGCTTCTTGATGGACTTCTTTGGTTTCAATGCCTGTTGCCACCACAAAATCATTCGTCTGCACTTTTTGCTTCGCTTGCTCCGCTTCTGCCAGCGTGTTATATCGGCAAACCGAGAGCATTTGATGTGTTTTTTCTTCCGAAGAAGTGCTCAGTTGAAGTTGGAAATACCTCTGCGCTTGATGATTCTTATGGTCGAGGAATCGCTTGCAGACCATCGCTAGGCTTGGCGTTTGCACACGCCCGAGCGACCACACGCCTGAGCCTGCCTGCACCGAAATGGCTTGCGAAGCGTTGATGCCCACCAGCCAATCGGCTTGGCTGCGAGCTTTAGCTGAATGATAGAGATTATCGTATTGCGAACCATCTTGCAGATGTTCCAAACCCTTGCGGATGGCTTGTTCGGTGAGCGAGCTAATCCACAATCGCTCGAAAGGTTTTTGGCAGTCCAGATAGTCATAAATATAGCGAAAGATAAGTTCGCCCTCACGCCCAGCATCGGTTGCCACAATGATGCTTTCGCATTGCTGAAAAAGCGTTTGGATAACTCTTAATTGCTTGCTTGCCCCTGCGTCGTTTTTCCACGTCTTGCCCTCTTTGACTTGCCGAATGGCAAGT
Organism: Mangrovibacterium sp.; assembly: GCA_047974225.1. Lineage (GTDB taxonomy): Bacteria > Bacteroidota > Bacteroidia > Bacteroidales > Prolixibacteraceae > JBKEDC01. The sequence goes on along the minus strand of JBKECD010000073.1, from coordinate 4,756 downwards.
TTGAACTGCGCTGGAATCAGTGGCAAAGCCTCTCTGTTGAAACTTTCAAACCCATAAGCTTCAGGCAGCGACAAGCCCACTAAATGCCCGAATGCCCATGTTACGGTGTAGTTATTTCCCTCCAAATAGCCATTCTCTAGGCGATTTGCCCCCACAATGGCGGCGATCTCTCGGGCTACTGAGGGTTTTTCTGCGATAATTGTTTTCATTTTCTTTTTTGGATTACGGATTTTTAGATATTAGATTTTTAGATATTAGATTTTTGGATTAGTCTATCATCCAATAATCTAATATCCACAGTTTATAATTTCGGACTTGTTTTCTTTTTGCTCACTGCTCGCTTAGGCTTTTCTGCCGCTTGCGTTTGCCCTTGTTTGAGTGGTTCTTTTTGCTGCTTAGTTGCCTCATTGGTTTTCCCTTGGGAGTTCACCGCCACTTGGGTTTTGCTTTCTTCGGCGGGCTTCACCTCCGCCCCTTGCTTCTTGGCTCGGTCGGGATTCCAGCGGAAGAAATCAAGCTTATTTTTCTCCGCATTCACCCGCACATAGGCATTAAACGGCTCACCCTTTTTGTCGGTCATTTGCTGCACATAGGTGGCATTGCCCATGCGGAGCGAGTCTTGCTGCTTTTCGCTCAATTCCGCTCCGAGAAGTTTCGTGGGAATGCGCACGCCCTCCGATGGATTGTCGGTTTTTTGCGCTCGAAGATGTGCATTTTGAATCCCCTCATAGCTAAAATCATAGCTCCCACGTGCGGCGTTAAACTGCACATAGGCATCAAACTTCACTGGCTCATCCGTGCCGATGCTTTTCTTGGTGGTCATCTGCTCCACCAGCACCTTTTTGCCTTCCTTCAAGGCTTGCACTTGCTCATCCGACAGCTCCGCCCCTTTCATGCTGTGGTTCACCCGAAGTGAATCCACCGGCACTGCCTCCAATCGGTTGGTGAGCTTGTCAATCGACACCAGCGAGGGCACAAGCTTACCATCGCCCTGTGGGTCGAGTTCCACCACCTTGCCACCATTGCCTGTTTGCAGCAGACTTTCTTTCACCTCATCGCTGAGCATCACCCCATGAAAAGGACGTTCCAAATCGGCTTGCTGCTGATAAGGATGTGGAATGATTTTCAGACTGCCATCCTCTTGCGCTTCCAGCGAAATGCGAGCCTTTGAGGGATACTGCACCTCATCAATCGTGGGGTTGATGTCCACCAAATGAGGGGATTTAAAACCATAGCTCATCGCTTTGAGTTCTCCCTCCACCGCTTGTGGATTAATGCCCAGCTTCTGAAATTCGCTGTCGGCAATTTTCGTTACATCGAGTTGCGTGAACTCGGTCTTCTGTCTTTCATTTTTCTGTTCCATGTCTTCTGTTTTTTGTTGAACTGTTGAATCGTTAATTGCTGAATTTGTTTGCTGTACCTGTTCCTCTTGGAGGAAATCTCGTGGATTGACTCGATACTTTTCGAGTTCGCTCATATCCATTTGCACCAATTTGTCAAGTACGTTTACTGCCACTAGAAAGAAGCCTGTATGCGAGGGGTTCTTTGCCTGATTGGCGAAATTCTTGAAGAAGTTTTCAAGCACATCGGCATGTCTGTCCACTCGCAGGAAGTCATTTTGTTTCGCCTTCAAGGGGTCGAGCAAATCGAGTTTTCCTCGTTTTATTCCGCGCACTACCTTTGCCCGATTACCTTCTCCCTCATCAATGGCTACCAGCACCCGTTCGGTGGGATTTAATTCTGTTTCATCACTCATCATTTGAATTTTTTAGAGATGCCTGATTTTGTGGGCATCTTGGTTAATGTGGCGGTGAAGATAGGGCGAGAAAGTGGAGCAAGCAGCAGGTTTTACGAGAGGTGGCACCGCTTGGCACTTGGTGGCGTTGATTGGCATTGTTCAGCAAAAAAAAAGTAACAACAACCCGTTGGCGGAATTAATTATTTGCAATTATTGGCATTTAGGGAGCTTTCTAAAATTAGTTTCGATTTGTGGAGGCTGTTAAAGATACATAGCAATGCGGTACCATCAAGGAGATTGTGTAATATCTTCTGAATCTATCATTTAATCATCGCCAACCGACGTGCTTAATGACTATATAGGTTAGAATACTACGGTTTTAAAAAAGCTTATTGGTCCATTTTTTTTTTGAAATGCAAAATTAAGCAAACTTAATTGTCCATATTTTTTTTGATGAGGTTCGTTAAGCAAACTTATTAGTTCATATTTTTTTTCATGAGGTTCGTTAAGCACGCTTATTAGTCCATATTTTTTTTGAAATGATGTTTTAAGCAAACTTATTAGTCCATATTTTTTTTGAAATGGTGCTTTAAGCACGCTTAATTAGCTACATTTTTCCCCATGAGCTAAGTTAAGCTTCAAGTTATAATGTAATAAGAAGTGTTTTAGCAACGATTTTTGGTAGTTTAAAGGTTGATTGTTATTTATCGGATTAAAAATGCGCTGAGTTTATTCCGCCCACGGGTAAAATTATATTCAACACAAACATCGGCATGGCGTTGTACAACTCCCCATTTCTATATCCCCATTTAGTGCAAGGTGCAGGGGTATGTATATACATACCCCTGAACCTTGCACCAAAGGGGTATGGGTTGAGATGAGCAAAAAACACGTCTGAAAAAGGCGAAATCATGAACAAATGCGGACAACACAGGGACAAATGCGGAAAAAGCACTAAAAAGCGAAAAAACTTTCGATTTATTTTTCACCTTCAAGGCTAGTAATAGCAGGGGTTCTCAGCATTAGAGCCGAAAAAAGAGCAAAAAAAATACCCACGTAGTTCGTCCGAAGTACTGAAGTAAATAATTTCAGAAGGTGAATCTTTGCAGAAACTTTTAAACCCCGAAATTATGGAAGTGATTACCATCGACAGCGAAGCTTTCAAAGCATTGACCAAGAAGATTGACCGCATTGCATGTTTTGTCCAAGAAGAAATAGATAGCAGACTACAACCCTCCGAAGAGCGGTGGCTGGATAGCCATGAAGTGGCAAAGATGCTCAACATCAGCATCAAGACCTTGCAACGATTGCGCAAGGAACGCTTAATTAGCTACACTATCCTTCGAGGAAGGTGCCTCTACAAGCTCTCTGACATTGAGCAGGGATTAGCTGAACGTATCATTCCTGCCAAAAGATGATGACTAAAGACGAAATCCTCGCTCGTACCAATGCTGGATTGGACGTTTTCAGGCACTATCTGCCTGTTCCTTTTCGGCTAGGGAAAAACTTTCGGAATCCGCTCTATGACGATAAGCGCGCATCGTGTAATATGTATTTCGACAAGCGAAAGGGCTGTTATCGCATCAAGGATTTTGGCAATGATGACTATTCGGGTGATTGTTTCTTTTTCGTTGGAAAACTACTGCACTTGGACTGCAAGCTATCGGACCATTTCAAGGAGATAATGCGGATAATTACTTCCGACTTATGCTTATCTTCTCGTCCACAAGCACTGCCCCAACGTCAGGTTTTACCTCCACAAGAAACCGTCATTGTAACCGATTTTCAGCATCATGAAATCCCTTTTAGCAAGCACCAACTAGCTTGGTGGGCGCAGTATGGCATTGATGAAAAAACCTTACACCGCTATGGTGTGAAAGCCCTTTCATCGTTTGATAGCTCCAATCGTGAGGGCAAACCTTTTCGCCTTTATGGGAGCGATGCCGACCCCTTGTTTGCCTACCTGAACAGTCGGCACATCAAGATTTATCGCCCATTTTCTCGCTTTCGTTTCCTGCAAGCAGGCGATATTCCGAATCCCTACTGCTTTGGCTGGAAGCAGCTCCCCCGAAAGGGTGATTTGCTCTTCATCACGGGGGGCGAAAAGGATGTGATGTGCTTGGCATCTCACAACTTCTCGGCAATAGCTTTCAATTCGGAAAGCTCGCAGATTCCAAAGAATTTGATTCGGAAACTGTCTTTCCGCTTTAGGCACATTGCCCTGCTCTTTGATGCCGATGAAACAGGGCTGAAAAGTGCTGCCAAACAGACGGAACTCTTGGCTGAGTTTCGGGTGATAAATCTGAAACTGCCCCTTGTGGGGAGCAAACAGGAAAAGGATGTGTCCGACTATTTCCGACTAGGAAACACGGCGGCTGATTTGCGCTTGCTTTTCACTCAAAAACTAGATGCTATGTATGAAGAAAATTTAGAGCTTTTGCAATTTTGCGAGGTGGATTTGAAGCATCCGCCACCCTTGACTCGTGCCATCATTGCCACGCATGGCACTGCCATTGCTTCGGAAGGAAACTTGCTGTGCATCACCGGCTCGGAAGGCTCGGGAAAGAGCAATTATATTGCTGCGCTGCTGGCTGGCTGCATTGTTTCTGAAAAAAACGAGGTGGATTGCTTGGGCATGAATGTTGCCCCTAATGTGCGAGGACAAGCGGTGTTGATGTATGACACCGAGCAGTCGGAAGTGCAGCTATTTGGCAATGTGCAGCGGATGTTGCAGCGAGCCCAAAGAGAGCTTCTGCCTGAGTTTTTCCATGCTTTCAGCCTATCGTCGATTCCCCGAAAAACACGGCTCGACTGCATCGAGCAAAGCATGGATAAGTTTTTCTATCTCCATGGAGGCATTCAACTGGTGGTCATTGATGGTATTGCCGACTTGATTTCGAGTGCCAACGATGAGGGCGAAAGTACGCTGCTGGTGGAGCGACTGCACCGCATGGCTTCGAGCTATAACACCTGCATCATCACCGTGCTGCACTTTGTGCCTAATGGCATCAAACTTCG
>JBKECD010000052.1:0-19665 GCA_047974225.1 Mangrovibacterium sp. | reverse complement strand
CTGCTAGGCAGCGCCTATGCGCAACAGAGTGTTTCGGGAAAGGTGGTAGATACCAAAGGGCAGTCGATGCCCGGGGTTACCGTACTTCTGAAAAACACAACCAACGGATTGATAACCGATGTTGATGGCAAGTATAGCATCAGCAATGTTCCGACCGATGGAGTTTTGGTGTTCACCTTTGTGGGTATGCAGCCCCAAGAGGTGGCAGTGGGCGGTCGCTCAGAAATTAATGTAACCATGGAAGAAGAAGCTACGGGCTTAGATGAAGTGGTGGTAGTGGGTTATGGAGTGCAGAAGAAATCAAACTTGACGGGTTCGGTGGCTAATCTTGATGCCGAAGCTCTGAAAGGGGTTACTTCTCCCAATGTGAGTAACATGTTGCAAGGAAAAGTTGCTGGGGTTTCTGTTATGCAGGGTTCTGGTCAGCCGGGGTCAGCTCCGACAATTCGTATTCGAGGAAAATCTACCTTAAGTGGAAGTGTCGATCCGCTTTGGGTAGTCGATGGAGTTATTCAGGCGGAAGCGCCGCAGTTGAATCCTGCGGATATCGAATCGACCTCAATTTTGAAAGATGCATCGGCAACGGCGTTATATGGTTCGCGTGCTGCCAATGGTGTTATCTTGGTAACTACTCATTCAGCCAAAAAAGGAACGGATAGAATTGATGTGTCAGCAAAAACGGGGGTAACTAAGCTTTCTACAGGAAACTTTAGTGTGATGAATAATGTCGAAATGACCGATTATATCAAGTCTTTTGCCAATGGCTATGCAGAATTTGATTGGTTTACGAAAGAAGCTCAAGCGCGAAACACTGATTGGTTTGAGGAAGGAACAAAACTGGGTGTAGTGCAAGATTATGGCATTGCTTTTTCAGGAGGCAATGATAAATTGAGAACATATATCTCAGGAAATATCTATGATGAATCAGGAGCGGTGAAGGGTTATGATTATACGCGCTATTCGGCTCGCATGAATATTGATTATGACATTAAGCCATGGCTGACTTTGCATCCCAAAATGGCGTTTACATATCGTGATATCATGGATAAGCAGCAGGGTGTCGGTGAAATGTTTTTGAATATGCCATATGACCGACCTCGTGATGATAATGGCGATATTATCGATCCTTCGACTGATTTAAACTGGATTGGGCGCGACAAGAGTAACTCAATTTATGACTTGCAATGGAATTATTCGGATATATCGGAATTGCGTGTGTCGCCTTATTTTGGATTTGACATTAAATTGGCAAAGGGATTGACATTTGTTTCTTCAAACAGCTTCAATTACCAACATCACTATAAAATGACCTATGTTGATCCTCAGTCGGTATCGGGGCGTTCTGATGTTGGTTCGGTAACTGATTATCATTATAAAAGCATGAATCGTTTTACCAACCAGCTTTTACGTTATCAGAAAACCGTTGGGTCGCATTTCTTCACAGGGCTTGTCGCCTATGAGTTCAATGACTATGAATATTCAACGACCACAGCTCAGCAAAAAGGAATAGTTTCGGGCACAACCATTCTGAATGGTGGTTCGGAAATGAAAAAGATTCAAGGCTCAAGAGTGGGCTATGCGTTTCAGTCGTATTTGTTCAATGCCAACTATGCTTATGAAGATCGTTATATGGGGCAATTCTCATTCCGTCGTGATGGCTCATCGAAGTTTGGTAAGGAGTCGAGATATGGTAATTTTTATTCGTTGAGTGGAGGTTGGAACATTCATAATGAGGAGTTCTTCGATGTGAGAAATCTAAATGTATTGAAATTGAGATTGAGTTATGGTGCGTTGGGAAATACGCCAAGTAGTTACTATCCAAGTAAAGAGTTGTATTCAATCACCAACCAATATAATGGAGTTCCTGTGATTTCTGCTAATCAACTCGGAAATTCTGATTTGACTTGGGAAAAAACATATAGCACTAACCCAACTTTCACTCTCACAGCTTCACCTCCCCAGCCCTCGCTAGGCTGGACGATTATTTTGGAGGCGGCTGTGACCTACAGATTTTTATTTTCTTAAATGGCGCATGTTTAAATTTTAAGACGGAGTATGTTCGTTCTACTTGTTTTGTTGGTTTGCTGCACTGTCTGAGTTCTACTTTCTCTCCCAAAGCATTGACGGCTTCTGTGGTCACCAGCTTCTGTGTTGACATGCGTCTGACAATTTCTGACCAGTAGGCGTTGTCTCCTGATTGTTTGAGTTGAAAGCGTATGGTATTGACAATCCAATAAGAAAGCAATCCGAAGAATAAATGCGCATCGCTGCGTGCATCCGTCTGATGATAAATGGGACGCAGGTTTAAATCAGTCTTTAGCTGCCGGTTGGTGCATTCAATCTCACGAATCAGATTGTAATAATCCCAGGTGGTCTGCTCTCCAAAGGTGCGCACATTGGTTCGCAGGAAATAAACTCCTGTGTTTTTGTCTAGCGAAGTAATATCTTTGATGCTCCTGCTTACGCTTTGCATTTGGCTAGGATTCTGTTCGTTACGAAGGTATGTTATTTGATAATGGCGTGCGATGGAGGGATAACGCTCGATGACTCTACCAACTCGCTCAACCACTTTTTCATAGCGTTTTGTGCCTCCTTTCTTTGTAATTGCCTCGTTGATTTTATCCATCTCGCATTCAAAACGCTCTTTCCATTGCCGATTCATCGAGGCTTCTGTCATGGCTTTTGAGGGAGAGCTAATCTCCAGATAATAATCCTCCTCGGGTTCGGTTTGCACTTCCCGCAAGGTGATTTCCTGTTTTCTGGCATCACGCACCGTAACTTTGCGATGGTCTGCCGATAGCGTATAATCTTTTCATTTTGTGCGTGATACACAAAGGTAATTATATCCTTTCTCCTTTATGCGCTTGAGGTTATCTTCTGTGGATATGCCTGCATCGATTACCACCAGTGTCTTTTCATTGGTAACGGAGGTTTTTACGGACAGTTTCTCAATCATGTCTGGAAGTGATTTAGGGTCTGCCATATTGCCTTCAAGAATAGAAGAATAGCGGATAAATCCTTCCTTGTTTATACACAATGCCAATACCAGTAAGCGGCAATCGCTGCGTTTCTCCTTACTTCGTCCGAAGCGAGCTTTGCTACTACAGGCTTTGCGTCCTTCAAAATAAAAGTTGGTTAGGTCGAAAAGAACAATACGGTTATCAAGATTAAACAGATGGTCGGTTTTCTGGCAAAGGTGGCGTTCCAATTGGTCTTTGATTTCAAAAAGACGATCGGGCATTTGATACAATGCGTTTATACCTGGCGTCCAATCTGGATTGCCCGAATAGAGTTCACAAGCGGCGGAGTTTTCTTTCATGATGCGGTGTGTAGCCCATTCCGAAGGACTATAAACTGTCCGCACAATCAAGTGTGATAGTGCGGAGTGAATGGCGTTTTCGTTCCACTTCTGATTCTTGAGAAAATCTTCCAAACCCAGACGTTCAATGGTTTGCTTGCAGAGCCATTCTGCTCCCACATTACGAGCATCTGTATGCTCCACTGTATCTAGGTCGATATATCTTTCGGATTCTTTTTTGGACTGGTTCTCTTTTTGGTCGAACCGATCTATTCCACCTTCATCAACCATGCGCTGCCAATATCTTTCGGCAAAGAGGCGTTCTTCCCCAGTAAGTCCATCCTGATTTTCTGAAAAAAGAGATTGGCTATGTCGATTTTGGAAGCGAAAGGTTAATGCCCTTGCAATGCGTTTGACTTGGAGCGGCTTCAGTGAAGGCTCAAAACCAATATTCAAAACAATGAGGGAATGCACATGTCCGCGCACATCGCGATAAGACTCCTTCAAACGATAGTAAGGAGATTCTTGCGAAGTGCCAGGGTTGAAACGAAGTTGTACATTCACGTGCATGACACAAAAATACAACAAGAAAAATTACCAAAAGTGTCCTACAATTTGATTTTGCAGGACAGTCTCAAAACGCTATCGCTTATTTTCAGTGGGTTATAGTTGGGTAGGCTTCAAAAAATAGCCGTTTTTTTGTTGAAAATATTTTTGAGGGTGAAAGTTGGGCTAATATTGCGCTGGATGCTCGGGTGTTTGATCGGGTTGATTTAAGCTTGGAGTACTATATCAAAGATACCAAAGACCTATTGTATGCAGTAACACTGCCTTCTACTTCGGGTTTCTCTAGTTATTGGGAGAATATTGGAGCTGTTAAAAATAAGGGGGTTGAATTTGTGCTCGGTGCTGATGTGGTGAAGTCTAACAATGATGGTTTCGCATGGCACATTGATGCGAATATCGGCTTTAATCGCAATAAAATTGAAGAATTATACGAAGGAGAAGATATTGTTTCGGGCAATAAAGTGAGAAGTCTAGGGGAGGATATTGACACTTGGTATCTGCGTAAGTGGATGGGGGTAAATCCTGAAGATGGAAAACCACAATGGGAAGTGGTGGCAGAAGATGGAACTGCAAGTCTAACTTCAGACTATAATGCTGCAACTTTGCAAAAGGTGGGAACATCAACTCCTGATTTCTTCGGAGGATTAAATTCGACAATGACTTATAAGAATTTTTCATTGCTGATGAATTTCGACTTTGTTTCGGGTGTCGATATCTATCATTCGGCACGTGAACTGTATGACAACGACGGGGCATATCCTACGTTTAATGCTATGTCGTTGGCAGATGGTTGGAGCCGCTGGGCAAAACCAGGAGATATTGCAACGCATCCTGAGCCATATAGTGGAGGAAATAGTCTTTCCAATAAAACCTCTTCACGCTATATTGAGGATGGAAGCTATCTGAAACTAAGAAATGTAACGCTGAATTATAGTGTCGGACAGATTAAAAAACTTGATTTTATCAAGAATTTGAGTGTGTATATGTCGGCTGAAAATCTTTTGACAATAACCAACTATTCGGGTGTTGACCCTGAGGTGGGAGAGGATGGTAATGGAGAAACAAGTAGTTATGCTGTGCCTCGACGTTTTATGTTTGGCGTTAATCTGACATTCTAAGATATAGATGAAAATGAAACATTTAAAAATAAGACAAATGAATAACAAGATATATACATGGCTGCTGATTTTTGCCACCACTTTGGGGCTTGTCGGTTGCGAATTGGATAGAAGTCCATTTGAATACATAGAAAAGGATGAAGTTTATTCTTCAAGTACAGCTCTAGAGGCATTGACACTTGGTAACTATGCCATCTTGAAAGGAACGGGTATTGCTGATAGCTATTCTTGGGTAAATAACTTCTTCCGCTTTGCGGAATATCCGGGCGATAACGTAGCATTGAGTGGTAGCACGACGGATGCTTTGATGTACATCTATAATTACAAACGTCAGGATACGGGCTATCGCAAGCAAGCTTTGTGGACAGCTTCGTATAAGACGATTGTGGGCTGCAATACAATTATTGAGCGAGCAGAAGAAGGACAGTCCGACGAGATTGACCATATGATTGGTCAAAATTATTTCTTGCGAGGAATGGTTTACTTCTATCTGACGAATGTATTTGGTCGCCCATATAATCAATCTCCTGAAACTAATTTAGGTGTCCCTTTAAAACTTACCACAGATGTGAATGATCAGCCTTCGCGCTCAACGGTGAAGGATTGTTATGCAAGGGTGATTAGCGACTTGAAGAAAGCGTCTAGCTTGATGTCGCTGGAGCTTACAGCGAGCTATGGCACTAAAGAGGCTGCTCAAGCCTTGTTGTCGAGAGTATATCTGTATATGGAAGAAAATGATTTGGCAATCACCTATGCTGATTCGGTCATGAAATCAGGACGCTACACATTGCTTTCAAAAGAGGATTTCAAAAAATATCCTCGCTTCACCCCTGATGAAAACAAAGAGACAATTTTTGCTCTTCGCTATGTTAATGGTGCTGATAATGTTGGTGCTGATGACAACTGGTACACTTTCCCTGGAATGTATGCAGCGGTAGATGCACAAGGATATCCTTCGCTAGATGGTGATGGATGGGGGGAGTTGTATGCTTCGTCAAGCTATCGAGATATTGTGGAGGAGTGGCCTGATGATGCTCGCGCTGCTTTTGTAACAGCAATGGTGGAGGATGAAAGCAGTGAAGATTTGTATGGCGTGTGGTATGGTTTGAACTCCTATGCTAGTGGAGATACTGATGCTACAAAGAAATATAACGGCTATTTGTTTCATCAGGATAGAGTAAGTGCAGATATGACTTTTTTAACTCAGACGTGGACGGTGGACACGAATGGAGATGAAGTGGATGAAACGATTACTAAAGAATGTCCGATTACTGAGGTAATTGATCTAAAAACTAATGCTGTAACTTATTATATAACTCCGTATATGATTAATAGCTCTACGGGTGAAACGACGCAATTGTCAGCTCCTGTTAGATTACGCATTAATAAGAAATTGGCGGTTCGCAACTCTTATCCAAAGTATTTTATCACAAAATGTTCGGGACAAGAGTCTAGCGGACACCTATGGTCGCCAGTAATGGTGCGTTATGCGGAAATGTATCTGAACAAAGCAGAGGCGTATGCTAAGAAGGGGGATGTGGGCAATGCGCTGGCGAATTTGAATAAAATTAGGGAGAGAGCGATTAGTGCAGATGCAGCATATACGGCTAGTGATGTGACGGGAGATGTTACGATTTTAGATCTTGTTTTGAAAGAACGTCGATTGGAATTGGCTTATGAAGGGCATCGCAAGTTTGATGTCTATCGAAATGGCTTGACAATGAATCGTCATTATCCGGGCACGCATTTGCGTGGTAATGACCCATTCTATGAAATGCCTGCAACATCGAATAATATCGTTGAGTTTCTTCCGAAAAATGAAGTTACAGTGTCGAATTTGACTCAGAATCCTAATTAGATTTTAGTTGGAATCTGGAATAAATAAAACTGCAACTAAAGCGTGAAAGCTTAGTTGCAGTTTTTTTTGTTGATTTTTTAAGGGTTCTACTCGTTTTTCTGAGTAGAACCCTTTATCTTTACAAAAAATTAAACCTGATGTCATTTTTAAAACAAATTACGATAATATCGTTACTCCTATGCTGTGTTTCAAGCTGCACAAACCAAGTTGCAACAAGTGAACGAGTGCTTCCTGATAGCACCCGAGTGCAGCAAATCGCCGACCTTCGATATGGTATGTTCATTTGCTGGTCAATGAGTTCGTTTTCGGGGAAGGAGTGGACGAGAGAGGGGTATGGTCCGGAGTTCTTTGAGGCCACAGGATGTAACACCGACCAGTGGTGTCGGGTGGCAAAAGAAGGCGGGATGAAGTATGTGTTGTTTCTGGCGAAGCATCATGATGGTTTTTGTCTGTGGGACACCGAAACCACGGAAAAGAAGGTAACTAATAGTCCCTTGGGGATTGATGTGTTGGCTCAGTTGAGGAAGTCGTGTGATAAGTATGGCTTGAAACTCTCTCTTTATTTTTCCGAAGCCGACTGGTCGTGGGAGAATGGGAAAAATACAGCGCTTAAAAAAGAACAACTCAAAGAATTGCTGACTAATTACGGGGATTACGAGCATGTGTGGTTTGATGCCGCAGCTGGCGATGGGGGACTCGCTCATGACGAAACAGTGGCGTGGGTTCATGCTTTTCAGCCGAATGTGTTCACGGGCTTCAATCACGGTCCGATTGCTGGTCGATTGCGAGTGGGCGAATCTCGATTGATGGGAGCGTTGGACTCTCGTTCAAAGAAGCATATTCATCATAAACTATTTAAGGGAATTGAGGATAATAATTGGAAGTTGGCGGAAATAACCTACCCCATTTTCAATGGACGTTGTCCTGCTTCTTCGGGCTTTGGAAATTGGTTTTACACCAAAGAGGCTGATAAGGGCATTTGTGTGTCGGCAGATTATGTCTATCGAGATTATTTGGAGTGTGTGAAGTATGGTGGAATCTTGGATTTGAGTGTTGCGCCGATGCGAGATGGTAATCTGCGCCCAGTGGATATAGCAACTTTGGGTCAGGTGGGAAGATATATCAAGCAAGAGGACGCTTTTGAAGATAATAAAGCTTGGGGGATGACGCACACCGCAAGCAGCAGTGCTAAGGGGCGCGACTTCTGGCATCGTAATTTCGATGCTGAAAATGCTTTCGATGAATTAACTCAAACTTATTGGCAGGCAGACTCTTCGGATAAAGCTCCTTGCTTGACTGTGGAGTTTGATGAGGTTCAAGAGCTTAGTTATATTAGAATAATGCAGCCCGAGGGGGAGAATAGCATCAAGAGATATGAGGTACAAGCTTATGTTGATGGAGTGTGGAGCAAGCTATTGGAGGGTGAACGTATTATTTCAGGATTTAAAATGGAGCTTCCCACGAAGATTAAAACCAAATCAATTCGCTTGCTCATAGCAGATTTTGAGCAAACTCCGTGCATTTCCGAATTTAAATGTCTATAAATCTAATAAAACCAATAAAATAAAACTTATGAGAAGAACGAAAGTTATCGCATCGCTGATGCTTATGGTGTTTTGTGCTGGAATTATTAATGTCTCGTGCAGCAATCGACAAGCTCAGCAGTCGGCGGAAGTCGCTGATGAGAACCGTGCGGAGTGGTTTAAGGAAGCTCGATTTGGCATGTTTGTCCATTGGGGATTGTATAGTATCCTTGGGGGGTCTTATGGTGGACATACCTTGCCTGATAAGAGTCTGCCTAATGGAAATCACTGGTATTCGGAGTGGGCACAGATGCGACTCGAAATTCCGAAAGATGAATATCAGAAATTAGTGAAAGAGTTTAATCCTGTGAATTTTGATGCCGACCAATGGGTGAGGGAGGTCAGCTTGGCGGGGATGAAATATATTGTATTGACTTCAAAGCATCATGATGGTTTTGCGCTGTGGGATTCTGAGGTGAGCGATTATGATTTGGGGGCATCGCCTTGCAAGCGTGATTTGCTGGGAGAGCTGGCGGAAGCTTGCGAGAAGTATGATGTGCGACTAGGGTTCTATTATTCGCATTGGCAAGACTGGGAGCATGAAGGAGGGGCGCAGCCTGTGTGGCCGGGAAAGGTGGCTCCAAGCGATGAAATGTTTGAAAAATATTGGCAAGAAAAATGTCTTCCTCAGGTGAAGGAATTGCTTGTGCGCTATCAGCCCGACATGCTTTGGTTCGACACGTGGAACTCAACTTGCAAAGATCAAATTACACTCGAAAGACGTGATGAGCTGATTGATTTGATTCGTGAGGTGAAGCCGAATTGCCTAATTAATGGTCGGATTTGTGCTTATGACCCTGGTGATAGAGTTGATTATTTGTCGGCAGGGGATAATCGACACCCAGAGAAAAACCTCGGTCGCCCATGGCAGACTCCCGCCACGATGAACCACACGTGGGCATGGCATGCAGGAGATTTCAATTGGAAAGATTCAGGAAGAATGATTAAGCTTTTGGCTACTAATGTGTCGTTGGGCGGAAATTATTTGCTCAACATCGGACCATATGCCGATGGAAGAATACCCGCTCCATCCTTGCGCCGTATGCGTGAAATTGGTGGGTGGCTCGTGGCTAATGGAGAATCAATTTATGGTGCTTCGCCGCTTGATGAAATTACGCCTCCAGTGTGGGGACGATTGACGGCTCGCACGGAAAACAACCAAAAGATTGTTTATGCTCATGTGATGGATTGGGGCGAAGGAACGCTGGAAATCCCACAAGAACTCGGGAAAGCAAAGTCGGCTTCGGTGCTGGAAACAGGGCAAGAGGTAGATTTGATTGATGGCGCAGCTTTTGTGAAGCCCAAAGGTGCGCTCGACCCGAATGTGGCTACAATTAAGTTGGTGTTTTAATTGACCGTAAGCTTTGCTCTATGCGTAATTTGCCGATTATTCTTGTTCTCTTTTTCCTTTTTGGCTGTAATGAGCAGTCAAAAAGGAATCTGCGCCCCAATGTAATCTTCATCTATGCCGATGATTTAGGGCGAGGCATGCTCTCTTGCTATGGGCAGGAAATTGTTGAAACGCCCCATATCGACCAGCTCGCCACCGAAGGTGTGCGATTTGATAATGTCTATGGTTGCATGTTTTGTGCTCCTGCACGCGCAAGCTTGCTTACAGGCTATCATGATGTGCATGCTGATAAGTGGCAGATTACCTCGGGAGGGGCTTATAAGAAAGCCTTTTCGGGGGAGATTTCTTCTGGGGAGATTTCGGCAGCAATAGCCAAGCAAACAGAGGTGTCGGAGGCGGAAAAGATAATTACGCTTGCCGAAGTTTTTAAAAAGGCAGGATACATCACGGGGCAGGTGGGAAAGCTCGAATGGGGTTTTTCAACTTCTTTTGAAGAAATGCAGCAGCATGGCTGGGATTATTATTATGGCTATCTCGACCATGTGATGGCGCATGGATTTTATCCTCCGTATATGTATGAAAATGGCAAGAAAGTAGATGTTGAGGGAAATACTCGTCAGGATTGCGGAAAAACAAAGGAGCGTGAAACGGCTGAGACTTATGCCGACCGTTGGAATATGGAGGGCAAGGCGCAATATTCTCAAGATTTATTCTTGGAGAAAATACTTGCATTTATTCGTGAGAATAAAGATCAGCCTTTCTTTTTGTTTCATCCCACACAGTTGCCTCATGGACCAGTGGCTATTCCAGAAGTGCATGTCGATTTTGTGAAAGATGAGCGATTGACTCAGATTGAAAAAGAATATGCTTCGATGGTGAAGATGCTCGATGACCATGTGGGGATTATTGTGCAAGAGCTCCAAAAACTAGGCTTGGAGGATAATACAATAATCATATTCAGTTCCGATAATGGACATGAAATATACTATTCGCAAGAAGGGCGCATTTTGAAGCCTGTGCGAAATATGCAGACAGGCGAGCGGTTTGATAATATTACCACGAAGTTTTATTCCGAAATCGGTGGCGATGTGTTTGATGGCAATAATGGGATGGCGGGATTGAAATATAACAATTGGGAGGGTGGTCTTCGTGTGCCGTTGATTGTGAAGTGGGCTGGGGTTGCTCCTCGAAATAAATCCGCAGATAATCTGGTGGCTAACTATGATTTGCTCACCACCTTTGCTGACTTGCTTGGGGTGGAACTTCCTGAGCGGAAAGATGGCATTTCGCTTCTGCCGATATGGACTGGCGAAGATATGACCGTGGAGCATGACTACACGGTGAATGCTTCGATGCAAGGCGCAACGATAATCACCAAAGAGGGGTGGAAATTGCGTCATCATTATCCAAAGGATGTTTTTCAGCTTTATTATTTGCCTGATGACTATCGAGAGGAAAAGGATTTGGCGGGGGAGTTTCCTGAAAAGGTGGAGGAGTTGAAGCGTGTGTTGATAAAAGAATGCAATGGTGATTTGGCGAATGGGCATTTCACTTATGGGAAGTTTGTATTGTCGAAAAATTGAAACTAAGAATAATTAAAAAATTAAATAGATGAGAAGTGTTTTTATATCGTTGTTTATCTTGATGAGTTTTACGCTGTCAGCTCAAAAGTTGAGCGATGAACTTACGAAAGCTCAAATTAAGCAAATTGAGCGTGGATATGGTCTGTTTATTCACTTCGGAATAAATACTTTTAATGAAATAGAATGGTCGAAGGGCGATTTGCCTGTGGAGTCGTATAATCCGACTGAGCTCGATTGCGACCAGTGGGTTCAAACGGCTAAAGAAGCGGGCTTTCGCTATGTAATCCTAGTAACTAAGCACCATGAGGGATTTTGCTTGTGGGATAGTAAATATACGGATTATGACGTGGCGTCTTCGCCTGTGAAAACCGATGTGGTGGCTGAAGTGGCTAAGGCTTGCAAAAAATATGGCTTAGAATTGGGGCTTTATTATTCACTCTGGGATCGGCATGAGCCTTGCTATGCCGACAGTGAGAAGTATGCTGAGTTTATGAAAAATCAACTCACAGAATTGCTTACTAACTATGGGGAGATTTGTGAATTGTGGTTTGATGGCGGTTGGAATAAAACCGAAGAAGAATGGTATCTGCCCGAAGTCTATCGCTATACTAAAGAATTGCAGCCTAACATGATGATGACGGTGAACCACTCGATTGGAAAACCCGAGAAAATCAATGCCGTGCGCTTGCCAAGAAACTATGTGGAGGGCGACCCTATTCGATATTATCCGATTGATTTCCGCATTAAAGACCCGAATTTAGTGCGCTGGGATGACCCGAAGCATTATAAGTATAATGATGAGTTGATTTATTTGGCATTTGAGCACACCTTGTGTATTTCCGACCGTTGGAATTGGTTTCAAAAGAAAGAAATGCTCCCTGCTCGCCCTGTTGATGAGTTGGAGGAATTGTTCTACTGGTGTACGAGCAATGATAATCTTCTGATTATAAACATGTCGCCCGATGAGCGAGGTTTGATAAGAACCCATGAGCGCATGCGAATCATCGAGCTAGCTGATAGATTAGGCATTCGTGGAGGCTCGAAACACTTGCCCACGGGAGCGGTGAATTTAGCTTTTAATAAGAAGATAAGTGCTTCTTCTTGTGCCCCCAATGCAGTGGCAAGTGCTGTGAATGATTATGATATCGAAAGTTTCTGGACTGCTGCCGATAGTGTGGCAAGCTTGGAAATTGACTTTGAGAAAGAGATTACCTACGACAGAATCTGTTTGTTTGAAAAAGCTGAAATGAAACGCTTGCCTGATGGGTTTTCAAAAATCAGAACCTTTCGAGTGGAGGAATTTGAGTTGCAGAAATGGGCTGATGGCAAGTGGGATACATTCTATGCCGGGGCTGGAATAGGAGCTTGCAAAATCATTAATTTGCCAGAAGAGCTGTCGGCAGAAAAGATTCGTTTGAAGATTATTCGAGCTAACGGTGCGCCCTCAATTAGTCATTTCTCGGTGGCGCAAAATTCATCGAAATCAATTCGTAAAACGAAATAATTAAGGCTCATGAAACGATTTTTGTTTTTTTGTGTGTTGTTGGGCTGTGTGGCGCAATGTGCTTATGCGACAGAGAAATCACCGAATATAGTTTTTATTTTAATTGATGATTTGGGCTGGAAAGATGTGGGCTATAATGGTAGTTGCTATTATGAAACGCCGAATATCGACAAGCTCGCACGTGGCGGAGTGGTTTTCACCAATGCCTATGCTCCTGCGGCAAACTGTGCGCCGAGTAGGGCTTGCATCATGTCGGGGCAGGCTACTCCACGCCATGGTATCTATACTGTTGGCACATCAGAGCGGGGCAAGTCGAAAGACCGAAAGTTGATACCGATAGCCAATACAACGGTACTCGCTGACAGTATTATTACACTAGCGGAGACCTTGCAGCATGCAGGATACAAAACGGCAAGCATTGGCAAGTGGCATTTGGGCGATAATCCTTGCACGCAAGGTTTTGATGTCAATATTGCGGGCACGCATGCTGGCAGTCCGAAGAGTTATTTCAGTCCTTATCGGAATGCAAATCTAACTGATGGCGCTGAAGGTGAATATTTGACCGACAGGCTGACTTCGGAGGCAATTCAATTCATAAGAAATCAGGTGAAGGATGAAAGTGGACAGCCTTTTTTCCTCTATCTGCCTTATTACACGGTGCATACGCCTTTGCAGGGGCGGAGCGATTTGGTGGCAAAGTATCGCCAAAAGGAAGCTTGCGAGGGGCAAAACCATGCGGTGTATGCAGCTATGGTGGAGTGTGCCGACCAAAATGTGGGTCGGCTGATGACTTCAATTGGGCAATTGGGCATTGCTGAAAATACGGTGATTATTTTCTTTTCTGATAATGGTGGAATACCTCGTTTTTCTTCACAACATCCATTGCGGGCTGGTAAGGGTTCGTATTATGAAGGGGGTATTCGAGAGCCGATGATTATGAGTTGGGCAAATCATTTTCCAGCAGGGAAAACGATTGATACGCCTGTTTCGGGTTTGGATTTCTATCCCACCTTGATGGAACTTGCTGGTGTTGCTAGCACATCAGAAGCTGTGCTCGATGGCGAGTCTTTGGTTTCATTAATCACAAAAAATAAAACACTCTTGCGAGAAGAGTTGTTTTGGCATTTCCCAATTTATCTCGAAGCCTATGACCCGAAAAAGGATGAGGCGCAAGATTCGTTGTTTCGGACTCGCCCGGGGTCGGCAATGCGTAGTGGCGATTGGAAATTAATTGAATATTTTGAGGATGGTAAGCTAGAATTGTATAATTTAGGCACTGATTTGGGCGAGCGGAATAATTTGGCGGAGGAAATGCCTGAAAAGGCGGCAGCCTTGCATCGCAAATTAATCCAATGGCGGAGTGAAACAAATGCGCCCGTTCCGATGAAGTTGAATCCTGATTACGAACCTAAATAGTTGAAAATGAACATGCAAATGAAGCCTATTTTGAAAGCGATGGCAGTGTTGCTGCTGTTGGCGGCTTGCAACACCGAGCCTAAAGTGTCGCAGCCCAATGTCATTATATTGTTTTCCGATGATGCGGGATATGCTGATTTCAGCATGAATGGTAATGAACAAATTAAGACTCCAAACATTGATGCCATAGCTGCTAATGGACTTACTTTTACGAATGGCTATGTGAGCGGTCCTGTGTGTAGTCCTTCACGGGCGGGCTTGATGACAGGTAGATATCAGCAGCGATTTGGGCATGAGTGCAACATCGGGGGAACGGTTATCTGTGCCGATGCTGATTCCTTGGGGCTTCCTTTGAGCGAAAAAACTTTTGCCGATGCGATGAAAGTGCATGGTTATACCACGGGCATGGTGGGCAAGTGGCATTTGGGAGAAAAGGATTATTATCATCCGTTGCGTCGTGGTTTTGATAGTTTCTTTGGAATGCTTGGCGGTAGTTCTCCCTATTTTTCAGGAAAAGCCAAGAGGATAATGCGAGATTTTACGCCAGTTAATCAAGATTCTTTGCCTTATCTGACCGATGCTTTTGGCGATGAAGCTTGTCGATTTATTGAAAGTAATCAGAAGAAAGCTTTTTTCTTGTATCTGTCGTTTAATGCGCCTCATGCGCCGATGCAAGCTAAGGCAGAATATGTGGCAGAATATCGAAAACAATTTGAAACAGAGCAGCGAGCAATCAATGCAGCGATGACTCGTTCGCTTGATGAAAATGTGGGCAAAGTGATGAAAAAGTTAAAGGAGTTGGGCTTGGAAGAAAATACCTTGGTATTTTTTCTGAATGATAATGGTGGGGCAGTGGCGTATAATGCTTCATGCAATTATCCATTTTCGGGCACTAAGGGCACTTTCCTTGAAGGAGGTGTTCATGTGCCATTCTTGTTGCAGTGGAAAGGAACTATTCCTGCGGGAATAAAATATGACGCTCCAGTTATTTCTCTTGATATTATGCCAACAGCCTTGGCGGCAGGAGGATTTGACTGTCCTTATGATAGGGGTTATGATGGGGTAAATCTCTTACCTTATATTTTGAAGGAAAATAAAGAAGCTCCGCATGAAACATTGTTTTGGCGATTGCTTTATCATGGGGCGGTGCGAAAGGGTGATTGGAAATTGCTCTGGTTCGACGACCGAGCACCACGCTTGTATAACTTAGCTGACGACATTGGTGAGCGCCATGATTTGGCAAGCCAAGAGCCCGAAAAAGTGCAAGAGCTGCTGAATGATTTTCATCGTTGGGAGGAGGAAGTAACAGTGTCGCCAAGGTGGAAAAGTCATCCGATGTGGAAGGAGCATTCGCTAGATAGATATAACCAAGCTTATGTCGATTCTTTGAGGAAAAATTAAAATATAAACCATATAAAAAAGTTCTAATGAAAGTAAGTGTAAGGTCTTTCTTCCGTGTGCTTTTGATTGCGTTGGGCGTTGTGAGTTTTGCAAGTCCAAGCTTTGCAGGGCGTAAAAAGAAACCAAATGTTATCTACATCTTGGCAGATGATTTAGGCTATGGCGATTTGAGTTGCTATGGTCAAGAGAAATTTTCGACGCCCAACATCGACAAACTCGCCGATCGGGGGATGCTTTTCACACAGCATTATTCGGGCAGCACGGTGTGTGCGCCCTCGCGCAGTGCACTGATGACTGGTCAGCACACGGGGCACACTTTTATCCGAGGAAATCGTGAGCATCGTCCTGAGGGGCAATATCCGATGAAAGACGAAGTCTTCACCATGGCAGAGCTTTTCAAGAATGCGGGCTATGCCACGGGAGCTTTCGGCAAATGGGGGCTTGGATATCCAGGCTCGGAAGGCGATGCCAATAATCAAGGTTTCGACACTTTTTTTGGCTATAACTGCCAGATGCTAGGTCATCATTATTATCCTTATTTTTTGCGAGATAATCAAGATAGCTTAGTGATTGCAGAAAATGCAGGAACGCAGATGGGTGTCTATGGTCCAAATCTCATCCATGAAAGAACTTTGAAATTCATTGATGACAATAAGGATAAGCCTTTCTTTTTGTATGTGCCCTCGATTATTCCGCATGCAGAACTTTTTGCGCCAGAGGAATATATGGCGAAATTCCGCGGAAAGTTTAATCCTGAGCATGCCTATCGAGGAGTTGATGGGGGAGCGAGATATCGGCTTGGGGGCTATGGCTCGCAGCCTGAGTCGCATGCAGCCTTTGCGGCGATGGTTACCCTGCTTGATGATCAAGTGGGCGAGATTGTGGCTAAGGTGGAAGAGTTGGGATTAACGAAGAATACGATAATTATTTTCACTTCCGACAATGGTCCGCACAAAGAAGGTGGGGCGCAGCCCGACTATTTCAATAGTAATGGTCCGTTTAAGGGATATAAACGAGATTTGTATGAGGGAGGAATTCGTGTGCCGTTTATTGTGAGCTGTCCGAAGATGATTCCGCAAGGCGTTAAGTCGGATTTAATTTCGGCTTTTTGGGATATGATGCCCACCTTTGCAGAGCTTATAGGTGAAGAAATTCCCGAGGGAATTGATGGGATTTCGATTTTGCCTACTTTAAAAGGAAAAGGGGATCAAAAAGAACATGAATATCTTTATTGGGAGTTTACGGAGTTAGGGGGATGCAAGGCGCTTCGGATGGGGCAATGGAAAGCTGTGCAGCTCAATTTGCGTAAAAATCCTGACGCCCCCATTGAGCTTTATGACCTGTCGGTTGATTTGGGAGAAGAAAATAATGTGGCGGATGCTCACCCTGAGATTGTCGAAAAAGTGAAAGAGATTTTTAGCTCTTGTCGTGTAGATTCGGAAATATATAAATTTTAAAATTATGAATAGATTTAGATGGAGCATATTGCTCACTTGTTGGTGTGTGTGCGTTGTTTTTGCGGGCTCGGTGCAGGCTCAGCAAAGTGCGAAACCTAATATTGTGATTATCTATGCCGATGATTTGGGGATAGGTGATGTGAGTAGCTATCAGATGGGGACTTTGCAAACCCCGAATATTGATAAGATTGCAGAAGAAGGGGTGCTTTTCAAAAAAGGATATGCCACATCGGCAACTTGCACCCCTAGTCGATATAGCATGCTCACAGGAGAATATCCTTGGCGCAATAGTCGTGCTGCGGTGTTGCAGGGAAATGCAGCCTTGCTAATCGACCCGGCTTCGGAAACCTTGCCTAAGATGTTGCGACGTAATGGCTATTCCACGGGAGTTGTAGGTAAGTGGCATCTCGGTTTGGGTGAAGGCAATATCGACTGGAATAAGCAGATAACTATTGGAGCTAAAGATGTGGGTTTTGACTATTCTTATATCATGGCAGCGACAAATGACCGTGTGCCCACTGTGTATATCGAGAATGGAAATGTGGTTAATTTGGATAAGAATGACCCTATCTTGGTTGATTATCGGAAAAACTTTGAAGGCGAGCCAACGGGGCGAGCTAATCCCGAATTATTGAAAGTGCATCCCACTCATGGACATGATATGAGCATTACTAATGGTGTGCCACGTATCGGATATATGAAAGGTGGAAAATCGGCTTTGTGGGTTGATGAGAATATGTGTGATGACTTTTTGGCTAAGGCCCAAGAGTTTGTAACTGAGAATAAAGAAAAACCTTTTTTCTTGCTTTATGCTTTGCATCAGCCACATGCTCCCCGGATTCCAAATCCGAGGTTTGTGGGGAAATCGGGTATGGGCGCACGTGGCGATGTGATATTGGAGGCTGACTGGTGTGTAGGCGAATTTTTGAAAACGCTCAATGAGCTAGGATTGGATGAAAATACAATGATTATTTTCTCAAGTGATAATGGTCCGGTGCTCGATGATGGTTATCAAGATTGGTCGCCAGATTTGGTGGGCGATCACACACCTTGGGGTAATTATAGAGGAGGAAAGTATAGCTTGTATGATGCAGGAACGCATGTGCCTTTCTTGGTGAGATGGAAGGGAGAGATAAAACCGGGAACATCCGATGCGTTAATTTCGCAGCTTGATTTATATTCTTCGATATCGGCTTTGTTGAAGGTGGAAAGCACTCGCCCTGATAGTGAAAATATGCTAGATGTCTTGATGGGTAAATCATCGAAAGGACGTAAAAATTACATTGTGGAGGGGCTGCAACGTAAGTTGGCTTTCCGTGAAGGTGATTGGTTGTTGATTCCTCCTTACAAAGGAAGTAAGAAAGTGAGTTGGGGGGTAGATATGGAAACAGGATTCTCATCGGAAGCACAATTGTATAACTTGAAAAACGATCCTTCACAAAAGAACGACTTAGCAGGGAAGGAACAGAAGCGAGTTGAAAAAATGCAACAAAAATTTGAAACAATAAAAACAAAGTAGATGAAAAGAGTTTTTTTAGTAATGCTTCTATTGTTGAGCATTCATGCCGTGGCAAAAGATAAGTCGGCAAAGCCGAATATTATTTATATCTTGGCAGATGACTTGGGTTATGGCGATGTGAAATGCTTTAATGAGAATGGAAAAATTGCAACTCCAAACTTGGATGCCATGGCATCTAATGGGGTGATGTTTACAGATGCGCACACCTCTTCATCAGTGTGTACGCCCACTCGATATGGCATTATCACGGGTCGATATAATTGGCGCAGCAGTTTGAAGAATGGAGTGCTCAATGGCTATTCAAAGTCTTTGATTACGCCTGAGCGTGTAACGGTGGCTGAGATGCTTCAATCGCAAGGATACACTACTGCCTTTGTGGGCAAGTGGCATATGGGTTGGGATTGGGCTTATAAAAGTCCAGCCGAGCAAGATGAGAATCTTGATGCTGGCTTTAAGGTGGATTACAGCAAGAAAGTAGCTAATGGACCATCGACGCATGGCTTTGATTATTCATTTGGTTTTTGCGGTTCGCTCGACATGGCACCTTATGTGTATGTGGAGAATGACAAACCAACGATGGTTCCAACTAAAACCTCGCAAAGTGTGGATGATAAAGGATTTTGGCGAGTTGGTCCAACCTCTGATGATTTTGTGCATGCGGATGTGTTGCAAGATTTGACTGATAAGGCGGTGCAATATATAGATGGAAAAGCGAATGGTAAGTCGCCTTTCTTTTTGTATTTTCCCTTGCCAGCTCCTCACACGCCAATTCTGCCTAAGACAGAGTTTTTGGGCAAGAGCAACACCAATATGTATGGTGATTTTGTGATGCAAGTAGATGATGTGGTGAAGCAAATCAGAAAGGTGCTAGAAGAAAAAGGAATTGCGGAAAATACTCTTCTCGTTTTCACCAGTGATAATGGCTGTTCTCCTAAAGCTAATTTTGGCGAATTGGAAAGAGTGGATCACGACCCAAGTTATGTTTTCCGAGGAATGAAGTCGGATTTATT
>JBKECD010000075.1:0-11399 GCA_047974225.1 Mangrovibacterium sp. | reverse complement strand
TCGCAGGAGCTGTGGCCGACAAAATCGGCTTCAAGCAGTCGCTAATCCTTGCCTTTTCGTTGCTCACCTTGGGCTATCTCGGATTGGGAGCTTTCCCCTCAGTCTTAGAAAGTGCCGGGCTGGTGAGCTATGGCGAAGAAGTAGTCTTCAAAGGAATTGAACATTCCAACGAGCGATACACCATCATCCCCATCATGGCGTTGATTATCATCGGTGGTTCGTTCATCAAGTCGGTGATTACAGGTACTGTTTCGCGCGAAACAACGACCGAAAACCGTGCGCAAGGATTTTCAATCTTCTATACGATTGTGAATATCGGTGCATTCTCAGGAAAAACCGTGGTGAAACCTTTGCGCGATGCCATGGGCGAAATGGGCTATATTTATATCAGCTATTTTTCAGCCATCATGACTTTGATTGCGCTTGTGGCGGTGATTATTTTCTTCAAACCTGTGGTGCAAGATAAGGGCGGCAAGAGTTTTGCTGAAATTTGGCAAGCTTTCATTCGTGTGCTGACTAACGCTCGTTTGATTATCTTGATTGTCATCATCACTGGATTCTGGTTGGTGCAACATCAGCTCTATGCCACCATGCCTAAATATGTACTTCGCATGGCAGGTGAAGGCGCATCGCCCAGCTGGTATGCCAATGTGAACCCTCTTGTGGTATTTAGCACTGTGGCTCTTATCACCTCGCTGATGAAGAAGAAAACAGCACTCTTTTCGATGACTATCGGTATGTTTATCATGCCGGTTTCAGCACTCTGCATGGCTGCGGGCAACTTGTTTTCACCCGAAGCCGCCATGCCTTTTGGCATGCACCCAATTGCATTCATGATGATTGTCGGAATCGCATTCCAAGGATTGGCAGAATCGTTCATTTCACCTCGTTTCTTGGAATACTTCTCGCTGCAAGCCCCAAAAGGGGAAGAGGGATTGTATCTTGGCTTTAGCCACTTACACTCTTTCCTTTCGAGCCTGTTCGGCTTCATCATGTCGGGCTTCTTGCTCGAAGAATATTGTCCTTCGCCAGCCCATTTTGGTGGTCGAACACCCGAATGGATTGAAGCAACAGCGCATGCCCACTACATTTGGTACTACTTCGGAGCAATTGCGCTCGTTTCAGCCGTCGCCTTGATTATCTATGGCATTGTGGTGAAAAGAATTGACAGTAAAAAAGCTGTGGCTACGCCGCAATAAGCTCTGGCTGCGCCGCTAGGCTTTGCGCAATAAGCTTTGGCTGCGCCGCTAGGCTTCGCGCAATAAGCTCTGGCTGCGCCGCTAGGCTTCGCGCTGTAAGCAATGCAGCGAAGCTAAAGCAGCGAAGCTAAAGCGGCGCAGCCAAAGCAGCAAAGCTAAAGCGGCGCAGCCAAAGCAGCAAAGCTAAAGCAGCAAAGCCAAAGCGGCAAAGCCAATGCAGCAAAGCTAAAGCTCATAAATAAAATATAAAAAATGAAAGTCTTTAAATTTGGTGGAACATCAGTCGGCAGCGTGAAAAACATGAATGCTGTGATGGAATTAGTCGCCGATGGCGAACAAAAAATCATTGTTCTTTCTGCCATGTCGGGCACAACCAACGCCCTCGTGGAGATTGCCGATTATTTGGCAAACAAAAACAAAGATGCCGCTTCTGCAAAGATTGCAGCTTTAGAGAGCAACTATGCACAAGTGGTGAGCAATCTGCTCAGTGGTGATTTCCTGAAAGAGGGCAAGGAGGCTATCAAAGCTGCCTTCGACACGATTCGGGAGCAAACAGTGGGTGAGTTCAATAAAGCCGTGGGCAATAGAACCATCTTGGCACAAGGCGAGTTGATTTCAACCGCATTGTTCACTCAATTGATGCTCGCTAATGGACACAATTGCAAGCTGATTCCAGCGCTCGACTTCATGCGTATTGATGAAGACAAAGCCGCCGATGCACACATCATCGCTCCGCTCATCAAGAAAACAATTGCCGATGCAGGCACTGCTGACTACTACATCACGCAAGGCTTCATCTGTCGCAACCACCTAGAAGAAATCGACAACCTCCAACGTGGTGGTTCCGACTACACCGCATCGCTCATTGGCGCAGCCATTGAGAGTGATGAAGTGCAAATATGGACTGACATTGATGGTTTCCACAACAACGACCCTCGTTTTGTGGAAGGCACAAAGAAAGTGGAACAACTGTCGTTCAATGAAGCGGCAGAGTTGGCATATTTCGGAGCGAAGATTCTTCACCCTCAGACGGTACTTCCTGCGAAGTTGCACAACATTCCTGTGCGCCTGAAAAACACCATGAACCCCAGCGACAGCGGAACTCTCATCACACGTGAGTCGAGTGGTTCGGGCATCAAGGCAGTGGCGGCAAAAGATGGCATTATTGCCATCAAGATTCGCTCCTATCGCATGCTGATGGCTTATGGATTCATGAGTACCATTTTCGAGATTTTCGAGAAACACAAAACCCCTGTGGATATGGTAACAACTTCAGAGGTAGCGGTGTCATTGACCATCGACAAGACCGACAATCTCAACGAGATTGTGGATGAATTGAAACGTTTTGCCGAAGTGGAAGTTGATACAAACATGAGCATTGTGTGTATTGTGGGAGATATCATTTCAGAAGAAAATCACTTTGCATCGAAGGTATTTACAGCCTTAGAAGATATTCCTGTACGAATGATTTCTTATGGAGGTAGCCGCCACAATATCTCAGTGCTAGTTTCCACCGAAGACAAAAAATGCACCCTGCAAGCGATTAGCGACAAGGTGCTGAATCAGGACTGATGCGGATGTCAGATTTTCGGATATTGGATTTTTAGATTTACAGAAAAAAGAAGACGCTAAGTTTTAAGCTTAGCGTCTTCTTTTTTTAGCACTCCACCACATTAACCTCCAGCTCATCTTCGCAATCTTCGAGCAATTGAGCAATTGTTTTCTGAAACTCAGGATGCACCAAATCACTAGCTATTTCCGCCAAAGGCACGAGCACAAACTTACGATTAATCATGCGGGGGTGTGGCAATTGAAGGTTCTCTTCCTCTAGGCACAAATCATCATAAAACAGTAAATCAATGTCGATAGTTCGTGAGGCATAGCGCTCCACACCACGGATTCTGCCTAATTCGAGCTCAATTGCTTTGGTGTTTTTCAAAACTTCTTGCGGCGATTTCGCTGTGCGAACAACCAGCACTTGATTCCAAAACATATCTTCCGCCTCAAATCCCCAAGGCTCAGTTTCAAAGATTGATGACGAACAAACAAGCTCGCCCAATTCAGCCGCTAAACGCGCTGTCGCTTGGGAAAAGATTGCTTTTTTATCGCCGAGATTTCCTCCCAACAGCAAATACAAAACAGCCATTACACCCGATCCTTCCAATCTTTATTTGCACGAATCAAAGCCTCTAACTCTTCCACGGCATTCTCATAGGAGATATTCCGTTTGACCAATTTTTGTCTTTTATATAGGTTGATTTTATTTTTTCCCGCACCCACAAAACCATAATCGACATCGCCCATTTCGCCGGGACCATTGACAATGCATCCCATGACGCCAATTTTCAAGTGATTTAAATGATTGAAATGCTCTTTGACTTTCCGCGTTGTCTCTTGGAGGTCAAACTGCGTGCGACCACAGCCAGGGCAGCTCACAAATTCAGTTTTCGACACGCGCATGCGTGCTGCTTGAAGCAACGAGAAGCTCAAATCCTTCAAGTCGGTCATTGTCGCCATATCTCCACGATTGACCAAGCAGATTCCATCGCCATAGCCATCAATCAGCAAGCCGCCCAAATCGACTGCCGCCTTAATTTGCAAGTCCTCAAGATTTTGCTCCGCATAAACACGCATGAGCACAATGGGCACTTGCCACGTGTGAGATTCGACAGTCATAAAAAAAGCACGCATTTCCGCTAGCGGATTCTTATTGAAGCTTTCCAAAAGAATGACCGTTTTGCGTGTCTGCTTGAGCTTGGTCATAATCTCCGGATTCTTATTCACGAATTTATCAAACTCTTGCTTGTTGGTTCGGATAAACTTCATTTGCCCCCAATGACTTCCACCGAAGAGGTATTCTTCGAGCGAAAGAATTGGGTAGGCATTTCCTTCGATATCCAATATTTTATCATCTTTCAAGAAATAATCAGGCACTTGGGCAGTGCGCATCGGCAATATTTCCGAAAGGTTTCGTCCTTTCAAATCCGAAATGACCACAGGCACCTGCTCTCCCCCCATCTTCATCACATCTCGTGTTTCTCGCTTCTCATATTCAAAAGGATTTCCTTGCGCAAAAAGCGGTGCTTTTATTGGTTCATGACCTCGGAAAGAGGCGATGTGCTGAACGATTTTTTTTGCCACAGGCACTTCACGCACAGGGTCTTCGGTGAGCGACACGCGAATTGTATCACCAATGCCATCAGCAAGCAAAGCGCCAATGCCGACTGCGGATTTGACACGTCCATCTTCGCCTTCGCCAGCCTCGGTTACCCCCAAATGGAAGGGGAAATTCATTTCCTCTTGTCGCATTCGCTTGTTGAGCAATCGCGTCGTATAGACCATCGTTCGGGCATTGCTCGATTTAATCGAAATCACCACATTGGTGAAATTCACCTTCTTACAGATGCGCAAGAACTCCATGACCGACTCGCTAATACCCGCAGGGGTGTCGCCATATCGGCTCATAATGCGGTCGGAAAGCGACCCTTGATTTGCTCCGATGCGCAACGCTGTATTTGTCTGCTTCAGCTCCTCTAGAAATGGAATAAACAGTTCTTCTATTTTCAGCAACTCGTCTTTATACTCCTCATCGGTATAAATATGATGCTCAAAAACGGCACGCTTATCATAGAAATTTCCCGGATTGACACGCACCTTTTCCACATGCTTTGCCGCAATCAGCCCCAGTGCAGGCTTGAAATGAATGTCTGCCACCAACGGCGTGTTATAGCCTCTATTCTCTAGTTCTGCCTTGATATTTTTCAGATTTTCGGCATCCCCCTTGCCCTTCACCGTCAGGCGCACCAAATCGCCACCAGCCTTGACAATTCGGATAATCTGATCGACACATGCTTCGGTATCGCTTGTGTCGGTGTCCACCATCGACTGAAGCCTAATAGGCTTAGCACTCCCTAATTGTAGTTCTCCGATTTGAACCTGAGTCGTTGTCTGACGTTGATACTTCGTTAAATCCTCTACGTATTTGAAATTCTGATCTTCCATTTCCTATTAGTTATACATTTCGCGTGCAATCTATCCACGCAAAATTAAGTTAAAGTTAATAAGGATACAATTCTTAGCCAAAGAATTTTTTAGTCTAGTTAAATATTTAAGCATTCTTGACAACAATCATACGGATAAACAAGTTGATAATACTCTACTAACCAAAAAACTAGAAAAAAGGCAACGCAAATAAGCTTTGCGATATTTTTTTTCAATAAGACCGCCAAATACTCATCAACTCCGCTTGAATGTTTGACAATCTAAGCTATTGCAGATGCGCAATCGCACAGATTCACCACAATTTGAGCCATTGCAAACGCACAATCGCACAGATTCACCACAATTTGAGCCATTGCAAACACGCAATCGCACAGATTCACCACAATTTGAGCCATTGCAAACGCGCAATCGCCCAAATTCACCACAATTTGAGCCATTGCAAACGCGCAATCGCCCAAATTCACCACAATTTGAGCCATTGCAGACACGCAATCGCCCAAATTGCCCTTAGATACATTATAAATAGCAATCGCACATTGCTGATTTTCTGCCAATTGAAAAATATTCTCTAGAAAAGCACACTCAACTTTCCACCCGCAACTCCAAATTCTTCTTATATCTTGCGGGCGACACCTGCTTCATCTGCTTGAAGATTCGGGAAAAATGGTATCTATCGGCAAAGCCACACAAGCTGGCAATCTCTTCAATCGAGTGATTGGAATGGTGAAATAAAATGCAGGCTTTCTCGATGCGCTTAAACTTGATGTATTGCTGCGGTGCTTGACCGATATCTTTGGTGAATAAGCGAATAAAAGAATTGGTCGCCATATTAACTTTTCCCGCCAGCACGGGATTATCAAGATTCGCCCCTATATTTTTATCTATATATCTGATTGCATTTCGGATGCGAGGGTCGTGCCCGATGGTCTGCCACTGCGAGTTGGGCAAAGTGGAGAGCAGCTGCGTGATGATGGCATTGATGCTTATCGTGGTGGCAAAATCGAAATCAGACGCCTGCTGCATCAAATAATTTTTCACCTGCTCCACATGCTGCTTCAATTCTGCGCTTAGCGGAATGACAAAGACCCCTTGCTGCGAATAACAATAAGGATTGCTCACATTGAAATGAATAAAACAATGAAGCATTCGATGGTTTTTTGCGTCCTCCTCACTTCCCACTCTTCCTCCGAGCAGCGCATATCCCCCCTGCGGCACACTATGATTATATAGCCGTGTGGAATAGGAAGTGTAGGGAGCTATCAGCACTAAGCTATTAGGCATTATCGGAATATCCTCACCATTATAGGTAATAGTAGCCCCTTCGAGCTTGTTGTGATAAATGCGCCAAAAAGGAAACGACAAATCCTGAAACTCCCAATTTTCAATCCACCAATAACGGCAACACAAGATATTAATCTCATACTTCGGAAAGGACTGCACAATGTCGGAGGGGTCTTCAATTAGTCGGGATTGCTCTTGATGATTCATGTTTTTTATAAGTGCAGAGTGCGGAGTTCAAAGTGCCATCAACTCACCCTTGGTTAGAAATAGATACAAATATAATTAAAGTAGTCATTTGCCAAGCACAAATAGTCGGTTAAATTTGCGCTAAGTAATTACGTATTTAATCTGAATTAATATTATCAGCATGACAACAAGACTTATTGGCAGCTTGCCTAAAGTAGGTATTCGCCCTGTGATTGACGGTAGAGAACGAGGAGTAAGAGAGTCCTTGGAAACTCAGGTGATGGACCTAGCAAAAGCCGCTGCAAAACTAATCGAAGACAATCTTCGTTTCCCTAGTGGCGAAAAAGTAGAATGTGTAATTTCTAACACCACTATCGGCGGTGTGGCAGAAGCTGCTATGTGTGCCGAGCAATTCCGACAAGAAGGTGTGGGCGTTTCGCTCACCGTTACTCCTTGCTGGTGCTATGGCACTGAAGTGATGGATGCCGACCCTTTAATTCCTAAAGCAGTGTGGGGATTCAACGGAACTGAACGCCCCGGAGCTGTCTATTTGGCTTCGGCCTTGGCAGGATACACCCAAAAAGGATTGCCTGCATTCGGCATCTATGGTAGAGATGTGCAAGACATCGGCGACACCAACATCCCCGAAGATGTGAAAACTAAAATCTTACGCTTCACCAATGCCGCAGTGGCAGTGGCTAGCATGAGAGGCAAATCATATCTATCAATCGGATATAGCTCAATGGGTATTGCAGGCTCGATGGTGGACGATAAATTCCTTCAAGACTATTTGGGCGTGCGCGCGGTGTTTGTTGATTCAACAGAAGTGCTTCGCCGAATGGAAGAAGGAATATATGACCAAGAAGAATTTGAAAAAGCTTTGGCTTGGACAAAAGAACACTGCAAGGAAGCGGAAGATCGCAACATTGAGCGTGTGGCGGTGGACAGAGCAACCAAAGATAAAGAGTGGGAAACGGTGGTGAAAATGACAATGATTTGTCGTGATATGATGGTCGGAAACCCCGGCTTGGTGGCTCGTGGATATCGCGAAGAAGGTTTAGGCAGAAACGCCATCTTCGGAGGATTCCAAGGACAACGCCAATGGACTGACTTCCGCCCTAATGCTGACTTTGCCGAAGCGATTCTGAACTCATCTTTCGACTGGAATGGTATCCGCCAAGCCTATGTGTTGGCAACTGAAAACGACTGCTTGAATGGCGTGTCGATGTTGTTTGGACACCTCTTGACTGGAACAGCTCAAATCTTCTCGGATGTGCGCACTTATTGGAGTCCTGATGCTGTGAAACGAGTAACTGGACATGAATTGCCTGGATTAGCTAAAGGAGGTATGATTCACCTCATCAACTCAGGTTCAACCACTCTTGATGCCACTGCGCAACAACGCAACAGCAACGGCGAGCCTGCCATGAAACCATTCTGGGAAATCACGCAAGATGAAGCAGTGAAATGCTTGGAGAACACCGATTGGCCACCTGCAAACAGAGAATATTTCCGAGGCGGCGGCTTCTCTTCACGCTTCAAAACCGATGAAGAAATGCCAATGACTATGTGTAGAATCAACCTCGTGAAAGGTGTCGGACCAGTGCTCCAAATTGCTGAAGGATGGACGGTGCAAATTCCTGACGAAATTCACACTCCGCTTTGCGAACGCACCGACCCAACATGGCCAACTACTTGGTTTGTGCCTCGCACAGGTGGTGACGGAGCATTCAAAGATGTGTATTCGGTGATGGCAAACTGGGGAGCTAACCACGGTGCAATCAGCTACGGACACATCGGTGCTGACTTGATTACCTTGGCTTCCATGCTGAGAATCCCTGTCAATATGCACAATGTGCCTAAAGGCGACATCTTCCGCCCAAGCGCATGGGCATCTTTCGGTGAGGACAAAGAAGGAGCCGACTATCGAGCTTGTGAAAACTATGGTCCTTTATACGGATTATAATAGATAACTCATGATGAGCTGAAATGTGCTTCGTGCGCATTTCAGCTCTTATTTTTTCTGCTTAAGGGGACTTCTAAAATTAGCTGTTAGGTCATTTTGATTTTATGAGAGATAGATTTTGGGCTAATTTCGCAAAAGCATAGCGAGCTATGGTTTAAGAAATTAATACAAAAGATGCTCTCAGAAAACAAAATGAACAACAGCCGTATTTAGCAGCGTCCCCAATTTAAAACTAATTTTTAGGAGTCCCCTTATGATTAAAGATATTGCAATAGTTTTAGACTGCGGAGCTACTAATGTGCGATGTATCGCCATGGATTCGCAAGGGCAAATCGTGGCTTCCAAATCAGCACCCAACGAAACCGATGCTGATGCGCTTTGTCCCGATGGTCGCATTTGGGATTTAGAAAAGCTGTGGGGAAAATTGTGTAACGCCTCAAAGGAAGTGATTTCCGCCATCGACACCCAGCGAATTGCGGGGGTAACCGTTACTACCTTTGGCGTAGATGGTGCATTGGTCGATGAAGCAGGCAAATTATTATATCCAGTGATTTCGTGGCAATGCCCACGCACAGCGCCCATCATGGAAAACATCGGCAAATATATTCCACTCGAAAAACTTTACCACACCACAGGAGTCTATCCCTACAATTTCAACACCATCAATAAGCTCATTTGGCTGAAAGAAAACCAACCCGAACTGATTAAATCAGCACATCGCTTTTTGTTTATTCCTTCGTTGCTCATTCATAAGCTCTCAGGGGCTTTTGTGAATGATGCGAGCATGTTGGGAACTTCGATGTTTTCAGATTTAAGCACTCGAAAACCTTCGGCAGAAGTGCTCGAAGCCATCGGTATTGACGAAGCGTTGTTTGGAGAAATCGGCGAAGCAGGTCAGCAAGTGGGCATGGTCAATGAGCAAGCTTTCAGCGAAACAGGTATTCCCACGGGCACTCCTGTGTTGCTTGCTGGACATGACACCCAATTTGCCATTTTCGGCTCAGGCGCAGAGTTCAATCAGCCCGTACTCAGTTCAGGCACTTGGGAAATCTTGATGGCGAGAAGCAAATCTTGCCGCACCACTTCCGAAGAACTCCAACAACAACTCACCACCGAGCTTGACGCTATCGCTGGCGGATTTAATATCGGTCAGAACTGGCTAGGCTCGGGAGTGCTCGAATGGTTCTCGAAGAACTTTTATCCAGAATTAAAGGGCAACGAACTCTATGAGCAAATGATTTCAGATGCCGAAGCGGTATTGCCAGGCTGTGAAGGGGTGTCGGTTGATGCTGCTTTTCACAACGATGGCGCCAATATCGAAGGCGGAGCTATCAAAGGCTTGACTATCGCCACCACTCGCGCACAAATCTATCGTGCTTTCTTGGAAAGCTTGGCTTGCCGATTGCGCGAATCGCTCGAAATACTGGAAAAAGCAGGCGAATTTAAAGCTGAAAGTATCATCTGTGTGGGCGGAGGTTCAAAAAACCGCTTATGGAATCAATTGCGAGCTAATATCTGCCAAGTGCCAATCCATCTCATCGAGCAAAAAGAAACTACCGTCTTGGGCGCATCACTCTTTGTGTTTGCAGGAACTAAAGTCTTCGACACGATTGAGGCAGCCCGACAAAATGTGCTTGGCAAGCAGCAAGTCATCACTCCCGACAGCACTCAAAAAGAACTTTGGGAGCAACTATATCAACAATATGTAGAATCAAAAAAACAATCAACAT
The DNA here is from genome assembly GCA_047974225.1 of Mangrovibacterium sp. GTDB lineage: Bacteria > Bacteroidota > Bacteroidia > Bacteroidales > Prolixibacteraceae > JBKEDC01. The sequence continues at coordinate 1,035 of JBKECD010000075.1, read as the reverse complement.
GTTAAAAGGAATATCACCTATCATCAGCCCTCAGCTGCTCGAAATCATGGCTCGCATGGGGCATGGCGATGAAATATTATTGGCTGACGCACACTATCCTTGCGAAACATTCAACTCCAGAGTGGTGCGTGCCGACGGTCTTCGAGTGCCCGAACTGCTCGAAGCGATGCTCGAACTGCTCGTGCTCGATGAATATGTGGAACACCCTCTCATCATGATGGCAGCGGTGAATAACGATGTGCTCGACCCCGAAGTCGAAGCTTCTTTCTTGAAAGCCATCCGCAAGTCGCACCCCGAAGTCAAAGGCGTATTACACATCGACAAGCCCGCTTTCTATGAGCGGTCGAAAAGCGCATTTGCCATTGTCGCCACTGGCGAGACTTGCAAATACGGCAATATTATTCTGAAAAAAGGAGTAACGCCACTGCCCGAAAAGAAATAATCAACCCCTAATTTAAAACCAATGAATCAAGCTAAATCAAGAGTGGTAGAAAAAAAATACATTCTGCCGTTCATCTTAATCACCAGTCTGTTTGCATTCTGGGGATTTGCCAACGACATCACTAATCCGATGGTGGCGGCATTCAAAACCATCATGGAAATATCCAACGCTAAAGCATCGCTTGTGCAATTTGCATTCTATGGCGGCTATGCCACCATGGCAATCCCTGCCGCTTTATTTGCGCAACGATATAGCTATAAAAAAGGCATCCTGCTCGGATTGGCACTATATGCCACCGGAGCTTTGCTATTTTGGCCTGCCGCTCAGCAACAAAGCTTTGGATTTTTCTTAGGCTCGCTATATATCCTCACCTTTGGATTAGCATTCTTGGAAACCACCGCCAACCCACTCATTCTATCGCTCGGTAGCAAAGAAACATCCACCCGAAGACTTAACCTCGCTCAAGCTTTCAATCCGATTGGTTCATTGCTTGGCATGTTTGTCGCCTCGAAAGTCATCCTAGCTTCCTTGGAATCCGACAAGCAACGAAGTGCTACGGGCGAATTAATCTTCTCTTCATTGCCCGATGAGGT
>JBKECD010000177.1:0-3503 GCA_047974225.1 Mangrovibacterium sp. | reverse complement strand
TTAGGCAGGTAAATATCATTGATTAATCCTAGGGCATACACTGGGTATAATTTATCGTAACCTTCCCCTTTCTTTAGCTGACTAGAATAGGCCTTAGTGGCATTCAACAACATACGCTCCTTAAACCATGGAACCCAGTGAATTTGCATCTCCACTAGAAATTGCCGTCCGTTCTTGTCCTTGCAGCGTACATCCACTATCGAGTTCTTTTTCCCCGGCATGTCGGGCACCATCTCTGGTGAAATATATTCCACCGACTCAATCAACTGATCATCTGAAAATGGCAACAAGGAATTGAGCAGGCTGATCACAAGATTTTTCTCGCGACCGAATACCCTCTTGAAGGTCAAATCGTTTTTGGGATCTAAATAAGGCATGTTGTTGAAGTTGTTATTCGACACAAAGATAAGAATCAATTACGAATTTGCAATTACGAATTACGAATGGCTAGGCTGAAAAATCTCACCCCTGCCCATTGCCGCAGGCAACCCCCAACGCCCCAAAAGGGCGTGTCGTTGAGCCGCATTGAATGCGGCTCAATGCAAGCCTGGAAAACACAACCCCAAACCAGACGCACGCAACATATCCCCCCCTATATTATTGTTTCGCAGAAAGCGTTAAACCTTTTAACTAAAACCGCCCTTTAAAGTTAATTTCCCAACCCCAAAAACCCTCCACCCCTTTATCCACACAACTTCCCCAAGCACACCCCTTATCATCTGAGAAAAACACACACGCAAAAAAAACTCCAACTTTTTTGTCAGTTTCAATCAAAACCAAGCTTTCCCATTGGCTTTTTTATGCAATATTTTACGATTCCATCCTTTCTTATTGGCTTTTTTTTAATATCCGAATACATCTCGAGCTTTCTCATTGGCTTTTTTATACAATATTCTACAATTCCACCCTTTCTTATTGGCTTTTTTTAAGAATATCATTCCGAACCGACAAAAAAGCTGGAACTTTTTGATAAGTTCGGCTTATATCAAGCCAATAAATTGCAATTTTATTAATCGAAATATCCCCGACCGACCAATAAAACACAATCCGAAGACCTGTCGGAAGCAAAACTGACCAATAATTTGCAATTTTATCGTCGAAATTCCGCCCAAGCAATTAATAAAACTCAAAAACAAGACCGAAAACACTCCCCCTACTGATGAAATTTGCCCACATTCACCTCCTCCTTTCACCATTGCATTAATTCTCTAGATAAAAATCATCAACCGCACACCGCATTAAAATTCTTTCCCTAGATTTGCGCCCATATTGATTAACCGAGTCAAACAAAAAAATGGCTCACCCCTTCCTCCAAGAGCCATAGAAACTCCCGAGGTCTATTTTTTAGGACAGACGATGCGCAATGCCTTCAAAATCCGAATAAAACCCGACGCTTTTAAGCTTTCCCCCGCCAGGGGAGTTGGAGGGGCTTAATAATTTACAGATGAAATTTACAGAATTTGATTTCCACAACGATATCCTAGACGCACTCTATGATATGGGCTTTGATGAAGCCACCGCAGTGCAAGAAAACGCCATCCCCATCATCATGGAGGGGCACGACCTCATCGCTTGCGCACAAACAGGGACAGGAAAAACAGCCGCTTTCATGCTGCCCATCATTGAAAAAATCGCTTGTATGCCTAGCGGAAAAACTCGTGCTCTAGTGATTGCTCCCACCCGAGAGCTCGCCATTCAGATTGAGCAGCAAGTGCAGGGATTTGCTTACTATGCGGGCGTTTCCTCGATTGCTCTCTATGGCGGTGGCGATGGCAAGGAGTGGGAAGCACAGCGCGTAGCTCTCGAAGAGGGGGTAGATATCGTGGTGGCAACTCCGGGCAAGCTCATTTCTTTTATGGACAACGGGCTGACTGATTTCAGCGAAATTGCCTTCGTGGCACTCGACGAAGCCGACCGAATGCTCGACATTGGCTTCTATGATGACATCGTGAAAGTGTTTAACGGATTGCCTAACGAGCGACAAACACTCATGTTTAGCGCCACCATGCCACCTAAAATCCGCCAGCTGGCTTCTAAGATTCTGAAAGAACCTAAGGAATTTGCCACCGCCATCAGCAAGCCTGCTGAAGGAGTGGAGCAATTAGCCTATCTCTGCCACGACAGCCAAAAGGTGAGATTAATCACCGACATTCTCGACAAGAAAACAGATTGCACAAGTGTGATTGTGTTCACCAGCACCAAACGCAAGGTGCAGGAAATCACCGCTGCCTTGCGTCGCAAGAAAATGAGCGTGCAAGCCATCTCATCGGATTTAGAACAGAAAGACCGCGAAGAGGTGCTGAAACAATTCCGAGCTCGCCAGCTCCGCATTTTGGTCGCCACCGATGTGCTGAGCCGAGGTATCGACATCAAGGATATCAACTTGGTGGTGAATTTCGATGTGCCTCATGATGCCGAAGACTATGTGCACCGCATCGGACGAACTGCGCGCGCCAACACCACCGGACTTGCCATCACTTTTGTGAATGAAGATGACATGCACAAGTTTGACAGCATCGAGCGACTAATTGAAAACAAAGTGCCCAAAGGCGAATTGCCCAAAGAATTGGGCGAAGGTCCAGAATGGAAAGTGCGCGCTAGGCGAAACAGAAGCGCATCGCACGCATCGAGAGGCGGCAGCAAAGGCAACTTCAAAGGAAGAAGCAAATCTAAGCCCAAAGCAAAAGGCGGAAAGCCCCGTCATAATCACAAGGAAACCCCTAAGCGAACCGACCAATAGCCGGCATTCCAATTCGACACGCCATAGTTCACCGACAGGTTTATCATCACATTAGAGATGCCATAGCCTGCCTCCAAATAATTGCCGCTGCTTTCGCTATTGAAATAGTGCAACTGCACCGCCTCATTGAGCAAGGTGCGCCGAAGTAGCGGCAATCGTTTCAGCAGAACTTTATCGCTCGAAAGCTGCACATGCGCTTCCGCATATTGCTTGCGACTGAACAGTTGATAGTAGTCGGCAGCATTGAATTGCTCCCACGACGAGCCGAATTGCAAGTACTCCTTATTCGATGCCGCATAATAGAAATCATGCACATAAAGCATCGAGCGATTGACAAACACTCCCCCACTGACACGATATTTCAGCACATCACTCACCCCCACATCTACACTGTGATTTATGCTTCCACCCAAGAAATCATAGTCGCTATCTGGCTTAGAATTGCGTGGTTCAGCTTTCTGATAGCGCAAACCGAAAGTCGGAAACCGACTACCTTCGGCATACTTAACCCCTTTTCTGATGCGATAGTACTGCTGCGGCGTGTAGTTGATTCGCATGCTGAAGCTTGTGGCGGTGTTGTCTAGCAATGATTGCGAACTTACGCCCTCCAGCTGCAAGTCATTGCCTGCCAATTCTCGCCCACCCCAATCAAAGAATGAAAACTCGCAATGATTCTCCATCGCTTTCCGCTTGGAAATCCCCCACGAAAAGTCAATATAGAGTCCATTTTCCAGCTCACTAAAGTAGTTCAGCTCCACAAAAT
>JBKECD010000010.1:0-22974 GCA_047974225.1 Mangrovibacterium sp. | reverse complement strand
TGAGGTTAGCACCCGGAATGGTGATGCCTGTTTCGGCATCCACCACCGTGCCTGTGATGGTAAGGCTTCGCCTCGTGGGTTGTGGCTTGGGGGCTTCGATGATGATAATCTGATTGCCTTGAATTTTATAGGTGGTGTTGCTTCCTTTTAAAATCAGATTGAGGGCTTCCGACAGTGGTTTGTTGGAAATATCAACATTTATTGATTGACTGACATCAATGGTTGATTCGTTGTAGGCAACGTTCATTTCCACCTGTTTCTCGATTTCTTCAAAGGCGGAAGAGATGCTCTGCACCCCCTTGGGAAGGGTGATTTTTTGATTTTGTGCGCGGACTTGTGGCGCACTGAGAAGGATGAAGAGAAGAATAAAATACACGCGAGGTAAATATCTTCCCTTTTTGTTTAATGTAAAAGTTTTAAATTTCATACTTTTGCACACGATTTTCGGTGAATACTCAGTTTAATTTCAATCGATTGTTATTTGAGTGAGGTCATCGACTCCAAACCAGAGTGTTTTTGCTTGCCGGCGGCACTCTGGTTCTTTTCCCTCAGGGAGTGTTCTTCATATTTCTTTGTTTTTTCGGGTTAATGAATATATAGGTTGTTGTTCTCTATCTTGTATTTCATCTGTGGCACAATGTATTGCAAGACCGACATGAACTCATAAATATCTTTGTCGGGGCTCATCTTCATGGTGATGCGCTCGTTCATAAAATCATTTGAACTCACATAGACTTTCAAGGCATATTTGCGCTCAATCAGCGGAATGACTTCATCAAGTGGCATGCTTTGAATGATTAATCGCCCATCGACCCACGCTGTGGAGTTGCTCACATTGACTCGATTTTTGCTGATTGAACCTAAACGTCTGTTATAGCTCAACTGTTCATCGGGTTGCAAAATGATGGCATTGTTGCTGATGTTTTTCAGTCGAAGGCTCACTTTCCCCGACTCTAAAGTGGTCGATATTTTCGACTCGTCGGAATAGGCGGAAATATTAAACACCGTGCCCAGCACTTCTACATCCATGTCGCTTGTTTTCACCACGAAAGGTTTTGATTCATCTCTTTTCACCTTGAAATAGGCTTCCCCATTTAAGTAAATGTTACGGCTCGTGCCGAACCGCTCGGGATAAATCAAAATGCTGCCCGAATTAATCGTTACTTGCGATGAATCGGGCAGGGTGATGCTTCGTGTTTCGCCATCGGGCACCATGCACTCGATTAATTTTATTTCCTCAGCGGCGGGCTCGGCATTCATAATGGAGTAGGTGATGCCAATCGACAAAAGGGGCAAAATCAAAATGATGGCGGCACGCCACAAGGGCATTAAGAGCGATTGTTTTTTGCGTTGAGGAGCGGCGGCAATTTTTTGGCGAACGGCTTGCAGTGATTTTGCGGTGGACTCATCATCTGTAATGTCAAGCTCATTCCAAATGTCGAATAGTGCGGCTTCTTTGTCGGCATTTCCCGCATTGTTTTTTATCCAAAGGCTGAAGTTTTTCATCACCTTTGTGGGCTGCGAGTGCTTAAAATATTGCTGTATGATTTCTTTCTTTTCAGACATATTTCGGTGTTATATGTCATATGACAGGAAAGGGGGGTGTTATTCCCGACCGAAACTCAATTTTTTATAAATAAAAGGCTAAAATTAAGGATAGCATCGTGCGAATGTCTCGCAAGGCAAGGCTTAATTGGTTGTGCACTGTCTTGGGGGTGATGCCCAAAAGCTCCGCAATCTTGTCCACCTCCAGCAATTCCACTCGGCTCATGGTGTAGATTTTGCGCCGCTGCTCGGGCATTCTGTCCACGGTCAATTGAATTAATAATTCAAGCTCCTTGGCGTTGAGCTCTTCCTCGGGCGTGGCATTATTTGCGGTCTGACTGTTGTAGTTTGCCACATAGGATTCCTCTACATATTTATGCTCTAAATAATTCAGTGCACTGTTTTTCGCCATGCGAAAAACATAGGAGTTGAAAGAACGAAGATTGGGCAAGTGCTCACGTGAAGTCCATATTTTCAGAAAAATGTCTTGCGATAATTCTTCTGCAATGCTTTCTGATTTGATGAGATTGGCGATGAAATATTTCACCTTGGGGAAGTATTGCATGAAGGCAGCGTCAAAGGCGGCATGGTCGCCAATAGCTATCCTTTCTAGGCAATATGTCTCATCGGTATATTTCATTTTGCTTCTAATTAAACACGCAAATATATATTTTTTTCGCAAAAATAGTGTTCTCGCAAGATGTTGTATGTATAATTATCTCGATTTTTAAAAAAATGACACCTGTTGAAGTTTTGTAAAAGCGAATTTCCGAAAAGTTGAGCCTTTGCGCATTCGACAGCGCCCGAATTTCCGAAAATTTGAGCCCTTGTGCATTCGACAGCGCCCAAATTTCCGAGAAGTTGAGCTCTTGCGCATTCGACAGCGCCCGAATTTCCGAGAAGTTGAGCCCTTGCGCATTCGACAGCGCCCAAATTTCCGAAAAGTTGAGCCCTTGCGCATTCGACAGCGCCCAAATTTCCGAAAATTTGAGCTCTTGCGCATTCGACAGCGCCCGAATTTCCGAAAATTTGAGCACTTGCGCAATTTCAAGTAAATTTCAACATGTTTTGTGTTAAAACTGAAAATTAGCAGTGTTAATTTTATTTTTATTATGCAGATTTAGATAAAAACATTAACTTTGCAGCATCTTAATATTAAGCATGTATTAAGAGCCTTTTCTCAGAGGAGTGAAAACTCCATCTACTACCTAAACTACCTTAAATGAGTTGCCGAGCATTCGGCAGCTCATTTGCTTTTGTGGCGAAATAGCTTTAGGGAATCTCTGGTGAAAACTTAATGCGGTCAGCTAGAAGAACAAAGTAATCATTCGACCAGATATTAAGCTCTTGGGTGTTTTGAATGAATGGAATTACATCTCGCTTAACGAGTTCAATATCGGTAGATGCTAACTTTTCTTTTAGCATTTGTTTGAAAGTGTAGCTATCGAAAGTTTGATTATTAAACTCTTGTGTTCGGGTTAGAAAGTGAGAGAAGTTCAGAGGGATTTCATGGCGGACGTACCACTCGAAGTCATACCAATCTCGCCCCTTTACACGGTTTCCCCAAGTCCGAAACAGTAACGCGTGCATTTTTCCAGCAAACAAATCTGGCAATGAGAAACAGCGAGTCAGAAAAGATACAGGCATTAAGGATAACTTCTGTTCGGTGGAAAAACCTAGTGCTGGATTGGTATCTACTTCAATCTTAATTTTAATGTCTTTCTCGGTTTTGAATTTAAGATCATATATAGCCGTGTCTTCTTTTAAAAATGCAGATTCTATCTTAGAATCATGTTTTTTCTCTTTTTTTGTGATGACTACATCGCGCCCTGCGGCTTTGAACTCAGCCACAATGTGAGAAAAATAATCTTCTAGGTTAAATATTTCATCTTTGGCAAGGAGCGAGAAATCCATGTCTTCACTGAATCGATTGAGGTGGTGGAAGATTCGTAGGCATGTGCCGCCATAAAAAGCAGCCTTGTCAAAAAAACCACCTCGATAGAGTCCGGATAATGCAATTTCTTGCATGACTTCGTGTGTGGCATTCTTTTTTTGCTCATTGGTGCGTATTTCATAGCGAGAGAGCATTTGTTCAAATATAGTCATATTGAAATAGTTGAATTAATCTAATGGCAAGATGAAATGAGATTTAGCAGGAATCTTAGCGTGTCTTTTTTTTTGCCTTTCGCTATGCAGGCTTCGATTATGGAGGGATTCATCTGGGGTAAACTTGATAGGTCAAAGCGTAAGTCTTCCTCTAAATAGTTAGTCAGTGCTTTGGCTGATTGAATCCGCAATTTTGGGGTGGAAATTATTAAATCACATAGGGCTTTCTCGGGGCTGGCGATTAGAAATGTATATTTATTATCTATTGTTTTGAGGGAAATGCCAATGGAAAAATAATCGCTATCAGTGGTGATATACTTGAATTTTCCGATGGAGTTCTCAAATTCTTTTGAGCGATTGGTGGTCATGGATTTCGTGGTGTAAACTTGTTCAGGGATTAGTCCATAATAGCGCAAGGCACTTTCCATCGACACATAAGATGGGTTGTAGATATGGTTAGCAATCAGTTCTGTGGATAAAAGCTGATGGGTTATTTCTGGCGAAACAACATAGATTTCTCTTTTGAGGCGAATGATTTGCTGACTTTGCTCTAAGCTAGAAATCTTATTGTGCGGTGATTGGTAGTGGGAATACAACGCACGCAAAATGGCATAGTTGATTGGAATGTTGCCGAATTGTTCTAGCTCTTTCATTTGATTCTATTAAGTGTTGTGTGTAAAACTGCTGCACAAAAATAGCATTTTTTGCACACTTACTGGAATGAAAACAGAATAACTACGCAAAATCTGCTGTGTTTTCATGGTTTGCTGGGGCGAAATAGCTTCACACGCAATCGCCAAGCAAACAGTCCTGCCGCTGCCACCAAGGAAATCAGCAAGCCCCACCAAATGCCCATCGGACCCATATCAAAAGTAAACGCACACAAATAGCACGCTGGCGTGCCCACCACAAAATAGGCTACACATGCCAAAATCATCGGAACGGTTACGTCGGTCAAGCCCCGAAGCACAGCGAGCAGTGCTACTTGCAGACTGTCGAACACTTGAAACAAGGCTGCCACAATGAAGAGTTGCGCCGAGATTTTAATCACTTCCGCATCGGTGGTGAACAGCAAGGGAAGCTCGTGGCGAAAGCTGATGAGCAAAATGCCCACACTTCCCATAAATCCCACCGTGAGGTGTGCCGAAGCAAACACTAAGCGGCGAATCTGCGCCCAATTCTCTGCGCCTAAGTTGTGGCTCACTCTAATGGTGGTGGCAGCTCCGATGCCAAGACTAATCATATAGCCCACCGTGGTAACCGAGAGTGTTACTTGGTGTGCCGCCAATTCGGTTTCGCCAATCCAACCCATCATGATGCCCGCTAGACTGAAAATCAGCACTTCAAACACAATCTGAAAACCAATCGGGAAACCGATTTTAAATAGCTGCTTGATTTCAGCAAGCTTGGCGATGCTCGCCAAGGCTCGACTTCTGATGTTTTGAAATTGTCGGTGGGTCTTGAAATAAGTGAACATGGCAATTGCCATGAAGACACGTGCAATCAGCGTGGCTATGCCAGCTCCCATCAACCCCATTTCAGGCAATCCCCACTTCCCAAAGATGAGCAGATAGTTGAACAAGATGTTGATGAAGTTTGAGCTGATGACAATCACCATCGCCACTTTGGTGTTGCCGATGCCTTCGAGAAATTGCTTGAAGGTGGAAAACACCATCAAGGGCAAAAAGGAAATGATGAGCACCCACATGTAGGGCTTCGCCAAGCGTGCCACCTCGGGCGTTTGCCCCATGTGGTCGAGGTAAAAGGAAATCACAAAGAGAACCACTGCCATGATGATTCCAACGATACTATATAATATAGCCCCGTTTTTCAGATAGCTTGCTAATTGCCCACCGTTCTTCTTCAGAAACGCTTGCCCCACGAGTGGGGTCATGCCCATGCAGATGCCTGTGCCGAGCAGCATGCCGAGCACAAAGACGCTGTTGGCAAATGAAGCGGCAGCGAGTTCGGTAGTTCCCACTCGTCCGACCATCATATTGTCGGCAAGCTGCACTGTTACGTGCCCAAGCTGCGAAAGCATCACCGGAAGGGCGAGCTTGAGAATGTTTTTGTAGGTGGCGAGGAGGGATATTGGATTTTTAGACATTGGATTGATAGATAAAGCCCCCTCCAACTCCCCCCAAGGGGGAGGGTCTGAACAAACAAGCCCTCCCCCAAAGGGGAGTTGGAGGGGGCTTTCTTTACTTTACTTCTTCGGTGGCACCATCCGATAGCTCGTGCGCACTAATCCTTTGGTGATGTTCATCAATTTCGATTTAATCATGCGCTTGCGCAGTGCGCCCACATGGTCGATAAACATCTCGCCATCGAGATGGTCATATTCATGCTGAATGACACGTGCAGCATAGCCGCCAAAAGTTTGGGTGTGTTCCACGAAGTTTTCATCGAGATATTTAATCTTGATGAACTCGGGGCGCGACACATTTTCATGCACGCTTGGAATGCTCAAGCATCCCTCTTGCATCACCCATTCATCGCCTGTGTATTCCAATATCTCAGGGTTGATGAAAGCCGCTTTGAGGTCGAGTTCCTCTTCGTCTTCTTCGGTTACCGGCGTGGTGTCCACCACGAAAAGACGAATAGATTTGTTCACCTGTGGAGCTGCAATGCCCACGCCTTCGGCATGGTGCATGGTTTCAAACATATCTTCGATGAGTTTGTGCAACTCGGGATAGTCTTTGTTAATCTCTTCGGCTTCTTGGCGAAGGATAGGGTCGCCATAGGCGGTGATAGGGAGTATCATAATTTGTAGTTTTTACTTTCTAAATAAGATTGCAGCATGATGGTGGCACTCACAGCGTCAATCGTTTCTTTGTTTTGGCGGTCTTTCTTTTTCAATCCGGCATCAATCATGGTTTGAAAGGCGAGTTTCGAGGTGAAACGTTCATCGACTTGCTCAATCGGCATGTCGGGAAACTTCCGCTGAAAGTTCACCAAAAACGGATTGATATAGCGCACCGATTCCGACGCTTCGCCATTCATCTGCAAGGGATAGCCAATGATGACCCGCTCCACTTCTTCCTTAGCGAAATAATCCGCCAAGAACTTCGTCAGCTCATTCGATGGAACGGTGGTGAGCTTCGTGGCGATGATTTGCAGCGGGTCGGTTACTGCCAATCCCACTTTCTTTTTGCCATAATCAATTGCTAATATTCGTGCCATAATCCTTGTTTTCGTGGGCAAAGATACATCAAAAGCCGATGATGCGCAAAAGAAAAGCGGCAAGGAAAAAAATCCTTGCCGCTTTTTAGTTGAGAATTACGCACTGTCAGGTCAATTCGTAATTCGTAATTGCCAATTCGTAATTGAATTAATCTACTGCGATATCTTTGTTCACATTTTTACAGCCAATAAGGGCATAGTAAAGAAGGAATCCAAGACAAACGAATACTACCCAGTAGCTAGCTTGGTAGCCAGTTACGTCAGCCACCCATCCTTGGAAAGCAGGGATAAGTCCACCACCACAAACCATGGTCATGAAGATACCCGATGCTGCGGTAAGGTATTTGCCTAGACCTTCAACAGCCAAGTTGAAAATACCACCCCACATGATTGAAGTACACAAGCCAACCAGCACGAGGAACATTGCATTGATATAAACTTCAGCTAATCCGAAAGAAAGAGAGCCAGCGGCGTCTTTCATAAGCACAGGAAGTTTAATCATGTTGCTGTCTGATGCTGGAATGAAGATTGCCAATGCAACCAAGATAAGTCCCACAGCTGAAGCGGTAGTAAGCATGGTTTTACTAGAAACTTTGCTTCCGATAGAAGCTCCAACCAAACGCCCCACAAGCATCAATGCCCAGTAAGTACCAGCCACAAATCCTGCGGTTACCTTACCCACTGATGGAGTGTCGGAAAGCCACAAGTTGAGTGTTGCAGGCACACCTACTTCAACACCGATATAAGCACAGATAGCCACAGCACCTAGCACGAAGTGACGGAATTTCAAAGCACCTGAAAGAAGGCTGCCCATTGATTCTGTTGTTTTGTTGGCTGATGGTTCGGGAATGTTGAGGATAAACAAAGCGATTGTTGCGAAAGCAAAGATGCCCATTGCAATGTATAGCACAGGGAATACATCCGAGATTTGAGCTTTCACAGCGCTACCAATCAAGATACCGATGAATGCAGGTGTGATTGTTGCCATCAACGAGTTGAAAGAACCACCAATTTGAATCAATTGATTTCCTTTGTTGCCACCTCCACCAAGCGTGTTAAGCATAGGGTTTACAACGGTGTTCAATAAAGTCATTGAGAAACCAGCCACTAGAGCTCCAAGTAAATAAACACTGAAAGCAGCACCTTCGCTAACGTTTCCAGCAAGGAATTGGATGCCTACACCGACAAATCCAACGATGGTAGCCACGATAGCTGTTTTCTTGTATCCGATGCGTTGAAGCAAGAATCCTCCAGGAATACCCATGATGGCATAAGCGATAAAGTTCATCGCATTACCAAGCATCCCCTCGAAGTTGCTAACTCCAAACTGCTCTTTTAGCACAACGCCCATAGGAGCTGCTAAGTTTGTTACGAATGAAATCATCCCGAAAAGGAAGATCATCGTGATAATGGCAATGATATTGCCCTGATTTTTTTGTTGATTACTCATTTTCTAATTTTTAATTGAGTTGATTATTTAATTATTTAAAAGTCTAACTTGATTGAACCTTCCGAGCGGATGAATAGCTTGTGGCATTTACCTTCGCCATACACGCTTTCGAGGGTTGAAACATATTGATCGAGCAAATCTTGAGGCACGAATGCTTGGATTGTTCCACCGAAACCACCGCCATGCACACGCCATGCGCCTTTGCCTTTCAGAATCATCTCGCTGAGTGCCAAGCCCACAGAAACTACTTGCTCGTTGGGGTGCACCACATCATAGATGTTTTGGTTATACATATAAGAACTGCGACCAGAATCAACCACCATGCCGAGGAATGCGTCGAAGTCGTTGTTTTCCAAAGCAGCCACTTGCTCCACCACGCGAGCGTTGTCGCCTTGGAAGTGAAGCGCACGAAGCAATGGACGGTCGCCCACTTGCTCACGGATTTGTGGAATGTTTGCCACAATTTCCTCTACGGTTAATTCACGAAGCACGTTTTTGCCCAGCACTGCTGCTACTGATTTCATGTCTTTAGGAAGCGAAGCATATTCTTCTTGCGAAGCAGGGTCGTCATGTCCGCCACCTACATCGGTAATCACTAGGGCATAGCCTGTTGATACGAAGTCGAAGTTTACTTCTTTCACAATTGGATTGGCAGGGTCCTTGAAGTCGATGGTAATCAATCCGCCCACCGAGCAAGCTGTTTGGTCCATCAAGCCGCAAGGCTTGCCGAAGTAGTTGTTTTCCGACCATTGTCCCACAATAGCGTTTTCCACTGCCGACATTTTGCCCTCGTTGAAAAGTTCGCTCACAATCGCACCAATCAGCACTTCAAAAGAAGCCGACGAGCTCAAGCCCGAACCTTTAGGCACACGACCTTCGATGCACGCATCGAAACCGCCTGTTTTGTAGCCAAGTTCTTGCATTCTTGCGCAGATACCTTTCACAATCGCCGATGAAGTGTAGAACTCCGCTTCGTCGATTTTCATGTCATCGAGGTTCACTTGAAACTCAGGATAGCCCACCGAGTTGATGCGAATGGTGTTGGTGCCGTTTGGCGCAGCCACCGCAATATTGTCGAGGTTTACGGCGCCTGCTAGCACACGACCATAATTATGGTCGGTGTGGTTTCCTCCGATTTCTGTTCGACCGGGTGAACTGAAAAGAGAAACATCATCGTTGTTGTACTTGCTATTGAAGATGTTCATTAGCTCCACATAGCGTTCTGCTTGTGCTGCTAGCACGGCACTGTCGGTGCCGTAAAGCTTTTGAAATAAGGGGTTATCGCCCTTATTAATCTTTTCTGATAAGACGTTTATTTTAGTCATTTGTTAAGTATAAAATGTTTAGACTCTATTTTCGGCACTAAAAGTAGAAAAAATTTACAAACTAACAAGCGAAAACACTTGCAGAAGAATTAATATTGCTATATTTGTTAGGATTAATAATTAACGTTCACCTATGAATATATTAAAAAACACATTCGGAACTGCCCCAAATGGGCAGGAAGTGTCTTTGTACACATTGAGCAACGGTCAGGTTACCGTGAAGATTACTAACTATGGTTGCACCATCACTTCTATTGAGACACCCGACCAGTCGGGCGCACAATCCAACATTGTGTGTGGCTTTGAAAAGTTTGAGGACTATATCAGTGAGGCATACCTAGGCAGCTATCCTTACTTTGGTTGTATCCTCGGGCGAAGTGCCAATCGTATTGCCAAAGGAAAATATGCCATTGACGGGGTGCAATATGCTGGCGTGGTCAATAATGGACCTAATCACTTGCATGGTGGCGCTGAAGGTTTCGACAGAAAAGTCTTTTCAGCGGAAACGATCGAAGAGGCTGATGTGGTCGGATTGAAACTGCAATACACTTCTGCCGATGGCGAAGAAGGTTATCCTGGCGAGCTGACTTTGACCTGCACCTATAAATTGGATGCGGCAGGCAAACTTCATATCAAGTATGAAGCCGAAACAACCAAGAAAACAATCGTGAACATTTCCAATCACTCTTACTTCAATCTCACAGGTGGAGCCGAAGATATTTTGGGGCATGATTTGGAACTTACCGCAAAAGACTTTACCGAATCAGTTGAAGCCATTCCTACGGGAAAAATCCTTTCGGTGAAAGGAACTCCTTTCGACTTCACCTCAAAGAAAGCTTTGGGCAGAGATATTGCTCCGCTAGCTGATGGCTACGACCTAAACTTTGTGTTGAACAATGACAAGGGGGATTTGGTGTATGCCGGATGTCTTTCCGAGCCTAAGTCGGGTCGTGCGGTGAAAGTTTACACCTCTCAACCTGGGGTGCAAGTCTATACAGGCTTCTGGATTCCTGAGTTGGAAGTTGATGGTGTGAAGAAATTTGGAAAGTATGCTGGTGTGGCTCTCGAAACACAGCACTATCCAGATTCAATCAACCACGACAATTTCCCAAGTGTGTTGCTCAATCCTGGTGAGAAGTTTGAGGAGACGACAATCTATGAGTTCGGACTACTATAATATAGTATAGATGCTAAAGAGAAGAGTTGGTGATTTTATCATCAACTCTTTTTTTTATAGTGTAATAGTAATACCTCGGTTATGTTCTTGCGCTATCCAGTCTGTTTTTTGTTGGAAATATCCTCTATTTCCCCCAAAAGCCGCATGCAATGCGTCTCTACGACGATGCAAAAAAAAGAAGGTGCTCCAAATTCATGGAACACCCTCACAAACACTAATCACTATGAAAAAAATCTACTATTGCTTTTGCATTAGCAAATGTACGGCAAGAATTTGGTTCTGCCAAATGTTTTGGCAAGAAAGTTGCATTTTTAACATTATTTACGAAAGGAGCAAGCTGCATCGTGATACCTCGCTTATATTCTTGCACCATCCAGTCTGAAATATCCTCTATTTCCTCAAAAGCCGCATGCAATGCGTCTCTACGACGATGCAAAAAAAAGAAGGTGCTCCAAATTCATGGAACACCCTCACAAACACTAATCACTATGAAAAAAATCTACTATTGCTTTTGCATTAGCAAATGTATGGCAAGAATTTGGTTCTGCCAAATTTTAAATGTTAAATTTTCAAATGCAGTGAAAATACTTATTGTTTCTACTCGAAAATATCCTTCACCTTATCGAAAAAGCTTTTGTCGCTTTCCACTTTCTTTGAGTTGAAGTTTTCGGAATGCTGTAATTTTTCAAGCAATTTCTTTTCCTCGGAGCTGATTTTCTTGGGCACCCATGCGTGCATGCGCACCAATAAATCTCCTCTGCCATAGCCGTTGATATCGGGGACGCCTTTCCCTCGGAGTCGCAAGACTTTCTCGGGTTGCGTGCCTGCTTCGATATTCAATTTTGCTTTGCCATCAATCGTGGGCACCTCGATGGTTGCGCCTAGCGCAAAGTCGGGGAAGGTGAGAAATGCATTGTGAATGATATTATTGCCATCGCGCACCAATTCAGGGTGTGCCTCCTCTTTGATAATCACATGCAAATCTCCGTTGATGCCATTTCGGCGTCCGGCATTTCCTTTGCCCGACACATTGAGCTGCATACCCTCGGCAATGCCTGCGGGAATTTTGAAAGTTACCACTTCCTCGCCGCGCACAATGCCTTCACCATGGCACTTCGAACATTTGTTTTTAATCACTCGTCCCTCGCCACCGCAAGTGTTGCAAGGTTGCGCCGATTGCATTTGTCCAAGGATGGTGTTCACCACTCGTGTTACTTGTCCCGAACCTCCACAAGCACTACAAGTAGTGCTTTCTTTTCCACCTTCGCCATGACAAGCGTCGCAGGCCACATCTTTTTTGAGTTTCAGTTTTTTCTCCACTCCCTCTGCCACCTCTTTGAGCGTCATGCTCACCTTGATGCGCAAATCAGTACCGCGGTTCACTCGCTGGCGGCGACCACCGCCACCACCAAATCCACCGCTGAAGCCACCAAATCCGCCACGACCACCGAACACATCGCCAAACATCGAGAAGATGTCGTCCATCGTCATGTCGTGCCCACCAAATCCACCGGCACCGCCATTCATACCAGCATGACCGAATTGGTCGTATCGTTGGCGTTTTTCTTGGTTGCTCAGTACTTCATAGGCTTCGGCTGCTTCCTTGAATTTCTCTTCCGCTTCTTTGTTGTCGGGGTTTTTATCGGGGTGATATTTGATCGCCATCTTGCGATAGGCTTTCTTAATCTCCTCGGGAGAGGCGGTTTTGCTCACCTCAAGTATTTCGTAATAATCTCTTTTTGTTGACATGTTTTTGTTGCTTTATTATTCTCCCACCACCACTTTCGCAAATCGCACCACTTTATCGTGCAGTAAATATCCTTTAGTGATCACATCCACCACCTTGCCTTTGAGTTCTTCGGTTGGGGCTGGTATTTTGGTGAGCGCTTCGTGTAGGTCGGTGTCGAAATCTTTTTCGAGGGCATCAATCTCGCTCACTCCATTTTGCTTTAAGAAGTCTTGAAATTTTCCATAGATTAAAGAGATGCCTTGTTTCAGAGGGTCATCGTCATCCACATTATTAAATGTGATCATGGCTCGGTCGAGGTCGTCAATCACAGGAATGATATTTTTCAGCACATTTTCGCCACCTGATTTAATCAACTCTGCTTTTTCTTTCATGGTGCGGCGGCGGAAATTGTCGAACTCCGCCTGCAAGCGAATGTGTTTATCTTTAAGCTCCGCCAATTCCTGTTCCGCATTCGAAAGGGGCTCGTCATGCAATTCATCAACTGCATGTTCTACTTCTTTATTGTCAACGGTATTATCTTGGCTATCTTGCTCGTCCACTTGTGTTTCTTCTGAAGCAACTTGTTCTTCTTTGATTTCTTTTTCTGACATATTTTTGTTTTTATCTGTTCAATAATTCATGTGTATAAGTGTTTAGCAAAAATGTATCCATTTGCAATTAAGCGACAGATTGGCACATGAGTAATGACAGATTGAGCACTATTCCACTCGTGTAATTGAAGCACCGATGGCATTTAGGCGAGCATCGATTTGCTCATAGCCACGGTCGATTTGTTCGATGTTTGAAATTTCACTCTTTCCTTGTGCCGAAAGGGCGGCGATAAGCAGAGCCACGCCGGCTCGAATGTCGGGTGAGGACATTTTTGTGCCGCGGAGTTTGACTTTCTTGTTTAGCCCAATCACAGTGGCACGGTGAGGGTCGCATAAAATGATTTGCGCTCCCATGTCAATCAGCTTATCCACGAAGAATAAGCGACTTTCAAACATTTTTTGGTGAATCAGCACGCTGCCTTTCGCTTGCGTAGCCACCACCAAGAAGATGCTCAGCAAGTCGGGCGTAAGTCCCGGCCAAGGCGCATCGGATATCGTCATGATTGAACCATCAATGAACGATTCAATCTCAAATTCTTTTTGCTCGGGGATGTGAATGTTATCGCCGATGATTTCCATCTTGACGCCTAGTTTTTGGAAGGCTGTGGGGATGATGCCCAAGTGCTCAATTCCCACATTGGGGATCGTGATATCGGAGCCTGTCATGGCTGCCAATCCGATGAAACTGCCCACTTCAATCATGTCGGGCAGAATGCGGTGAGTGCATCCTTTTAGTGCGGCTACTCCCTCAATGTGTAGCATGTTCGACCCTACGCCAGTGATTTTCGCCCCCATGCTGTTGAGCATGTGCGAGAGTTGTTGCAGATAAGGTTCGCAAGCGGCATTATATATAGTTGTTTTGCCTTCTGCCAAAACGGCTGCCATCAGAATGTTGGCGGTGCCCGTAACCGATGCTTCATCCAAAAGCATATAAGTGCCCTTGAGGGCTTTAGCCTTCACAAAGAAAAAGTGTTTTTCGGCGTCATATTCAAACTTAGCTCCCAGTTTTTCTAATCCGATGAAGTGGGTGTCGAGTCTTCGGCGACCGATTTTATCACCTCCGGGTTGCGGAATGCTAGCCTGCCCAAAGCGCGCGAGAAGAGGGCCAACAATCATAATCGAGCCACGCAGGGCAGCTGCCAATTGCGCAAATCGTTTGCTTTGGAGAAATTCAATATTGATTTCATCGGCTTGAAAGCTGAAAGTACCTTTCTCTAGGCGTTTGGTTTTCACCCCAAGTTCGCCTAGAAGCTCAATGAGTTTCAGCACATCTCGTATTTCGGGCACATTGGTGATGGTAACGAGTTCTGCGGTCATGAGCGTAGCGCAGATGACTTGTAGGGCTTCGTTTTTTGCTCCTTGAACTTCTAATCGACCGCTCAGTTTGCGACCTCCTTCGATGTGAAATGTAGCCATAGTGTGTTTTTTAGATTAGGGAATGAGTGTTTAGGCTTGTTTATTGTTGTTTTTGCGCTTAAAGCGTTGGTTCTGATTTTGATTTTGTTTTTTGTTGAACCGCTGATTGTGCTGCATTTTCTTGCGCTTAGGGTTCATAATCTCGCGTGTTTCGGTCAGCTCAATGTCATTTCGCTGGATTTTCCCCTCGGAAAGCACGCTCAAATCCTCATAGATTTTATCGTCATCCACCGCATCTTTGTTCCACGTGAGGTAGCATTTTTTCATGTGGTTGGCGAGCATTTTTATCAGGGCTTCTTTTTCTTCTCCCGATTCAAAAGTGGCAACTGTTTCCACCATTTGCTCCAGGATAGAACCATAGTGGCGATATTTAAGTTTGTGGGTGGTGTAGGGGAGGCTTTGCGGAGCTGAAATCAATGCTTCTTTTTCAGGAGCAGGATAAGGAGAGTCGATATCTAGTTGATAATTAGACATGATGGCTAGGTGATCCCAAAGCTTGTGCTTGAAGTCGGGGGCATCTCGCAAGATGGGGTTGATGCTTCCCATGATTGTGATGATGCTTTGAGCGGCTTTATTGCGCTCGTTTCGATCTTCGATACTCAGCATATGATTGACCATAGACTGAATGTTGCGCCCATATTCAGGCATAATTAATTTCTTTCGATTCGAGTTGTAATCCATGTATGGAGCTGTGAGAGTTATGAGTTATGAGTTATGAGTTGGCTTCGCTTTGCACTTTGCACTAATTAATACTATCTAAGGTCAATCACCTCCACGCCCGGGTGGGCGGCTTGGTCGAATGTGAATTGATTGTCAGCAATGACTTGGTTGGTTTGGAGGTTCTTCACGCTCAGCGTATAGACAGTTCCGCCATCGGCATGCATTTTTGCATGCTCCAAGAAGTGGTTTTGCTTGTTGATGAAGATTTCAGCTTTACTAAATTCCACGTGATTGCCTGTTTGGGGTGTTAATTCTAAGTGATAGCATTTCACTCCGTTAGAGATTGCTTCGCCCAGATATTTAGCGTCAAATCCTTGCTCATACATCGAAAAGAGCGTGGCGGGGTTTAGCATCTGATCGCCATCCTCAAGGCTCGAAATAGTCAGCTCGTTGGCTTCGGAATTATAGGTGTAGCTATTCGTGCCATCGCAATAAACTGCTAGACCTAGTTGGCTGAGGTTGAGAATGTATTTATTAGATTTAAAAGTAAGATTTCCCTTATTGGATTCACAAATGCCCATTTCCTCGTTGAGCATCGAATAGTCGAAATCGAGTAGCACACTTTGGAATGATTTAATTTGCGCGGTTGTTTTGTTGAGTATCTCGTCGGCTGTTTGTGCTTGGAGACCGAAGCCGATGCAGCAAAATAGCATACATATATATAGTCTGTTCATTCTGTCTGATTTTCATTGACCCGCAAGGGGTGTTTTTTGTCTGTTTGGTCGCAAAGGTAATCATTTCAGTAAGAAAGAAAAGCCGACAATCAAAAAGCAATCGTATTTTTAAGATAAAATATTTTTTTGATTGACAGAGTTGCTATCTTTCTACTTCAATAGACTTGATAGATAGAAATGCAATCATACCTATCTGTTTAAAAAGACTTAATAGATAGAAGTGTAATTAGATTTTTCTACTTAAAAAGATTTAACAGATAGAAGTGTAATCAGATCTTTCTACTTAAAAAGATTTAACAGATAGAAGTGTAAGTAGATCTTTCTACTTAAAAAGATTTAATAGATAGAAGTGTAATCAGATCTTTCTACTTAAAAAGATTTAATAGATAGAAGTGTAATCAGATCTTTCTACTTCAATAGATTTAATAGGCAGAAATAGAATCAGGTTCTTTGCCAAAATCCGAAACCGTGGGGATTTAGGTGAAATATTTCTCAGAAAGTAATATTTTATATGCTGATTGTTTAATTCTCCACTCTCCCCATGGTTCGCAGATATTCTGTTTCTGCTAATTTGAAGTTCACCTTGGCTTCCAGTAATTCATTTTCAGCTTCTTGTCGTTGGGTCTGTGCCACGAGCAAATCGCTGATAGTTTCCTTGCCCAATTCATAGCTATCGGCACTCACTCGCTGGTTCTCCTCCGCTTGTGCCAAATTGTCGGTGCAAATGCTGATGGTGAGAGCCGCCTCTTCGAGCGCAAAGCGTGCTTTGCTGATTTCAAGCAGCATGAGCTGACTGTTTTTGTTCAGCTCGGCTGTGCGCATTTCCTTGTCGAGCTCCGCCATTTGAATTTCTTTTTGCCCTCGTCCCCAATTGAAAAGCGGAACTTTGAGCATGGCGAGAGCTGAAAATCCGGTGTTCGACAAATCCATGTTGTTCATCTCCACGCCGCCCCATGTGCCATAGTTGGCAGTTACTGCGAGCTGCGGCAGATGGTCGGCACGAGTGTGTTTGATTTTCGTGTCGGCAAGCTGAATTTGCTTTTCGAGGATTTGATATTCGGGACGCTGACTGACATCTTCTCCACTTAACTCCACCAGAAGTTCGGTATCTATATATAGTATGCTGTCGGTTTCGATTGGCGTGTCGAGCGGAAAGCCAATGAGGCGACAAAGCGACATGCGACAAAGTTCCAATCCATTTTGCGCTCGCTTCAAATCGAGCTTCGCTTGATTGTGTTTCACCCTCACTTTCAGCAGGTCGTTTTGATTCGTATAGCCCACTTCATAGCTATCGCCCACACGTTTCACCAGTGTTTCGAGCAGTGTCACATTCTTTTCCGCTAGCTGCACTTTCGACTGCACCGCCACAAAGGTCCAATAAGCTTGGTCGGCTTCCACAATGGTGTTCACCTCTTGCATCCGCTTGTTTTCCGACGCAATTGCTACGCCAAGTTCCGCCATTTGGTTGGAAGAACGTACTTTTCCGCCGGCATAAATTGTTTGGTTCAGCTGAACACCGGCTAGGTATGCGCCATTCAGACTGACATTCAGCGGTATGTTCGATTGCAAACTACTAATCGGCAGCCCCAATTCCGCAGGGATTCCCACCTCAGCCGTCATTTGCTCGCTGAGGGCATTCGCCTGATAAGTTGCTCCGCCCATAGCCGAAATCGAGGGCAGATGATAAGTGGCAGCGACTTTCTTCTGCAATTCTTGCTGTTGCATTTGCCGCTCGGCAATCGTGATGCTCGCTTCATTTTCGAGAGCTAATTGGCGCACACGTTCAAGGGTTAAGCCCCCTCCATCTCCCCCGAGGGGGAGGGTAGAGGCACAAGCAAAGCTCTTCCCAACTCCCATGAGAGTTAGAAGAATAAGGAGCAGAAAGCCCAAGCCCCCTCCAACTCCCCCTTTGGGGAGGGTAAAGGCACTGGGTTGCTGTTTTTTGAATAATGTCTTCATATTTTTTGTATGTCTTTTTGCATGTTTGTCTTATTTATTTTAGCATTGTGGTTCTGCCCTCCCCCTTGGGGGAGCTGGAGGGGGCTTTTGCATACATCACCGGTATCGTCAGCAGTGTCATTAGCATGCTCCACACCACGCCAAAGGCGATGACTGAAGCCAGCGGACCCCACAAGGATGAGCCTGCCACAATCATCGGAATCACCCCAATGGCGGCTGAGGAACTGGTGAGGAAGATGGGGCGCAAGCGTCGTTTGGCGGCTTCGATGGCGGCTGCACGTGCGCCCATGCCTTGCTGCATGAGTTCATCGGCATGCTCCACGAGGATAATCGCATTGCGCACCACAATGCCCGAAAGGCTGATGACTCCCATCATGGCGGTGAAGCCAAAGGGATTGCCGGTGATGCACAGTCCGAGCATCGCCCCAAGCATGGCGAGGGGTATGGCGGAGATGATGAGCAGCACTTTTTTCATCTTTTTGAATTGAAAAAGGATGATGAGGAAGATGAGAATTAGGCTCAAGCTCAATGCGCCTTGCAGCATGCCCATGATTTCTTCTTTGTTGCTGTGCTCGCCGCCATATTCGATGAAATAGCCTGTGGGCAAGCGGAGTGCAGCAAGTTGTGGCTCGATTTCGGCTTGCAAGGCGGAAGGGTAGATTCCTTCGGCATCAGCTCCGATGGTGAGGCAACGCATGCCGTTGCGACGCACAATCTGTCCGGTGAACCATTCGGGCGCAAGGGTGGCTATTTGTCGAAGCGGCACACTTTGCTGTGTGATGGGCGATTCGATATAGATATCGCCTAGGGCTTCGATGCTTGCTCGCTCGCCTTCCGCCATCCGAAGGTTGATGCCCACGGCGTTTTTGCCTTCATAGATTCGACTCACATCGGCTCCGTGCGTGGCAATGTAGAGTTGTTTTGCCACACTTTCGGTGGTGAACCCTAGTCGGCTCGCATCGTTTTTCAGCTGCACGTTGAGGGTGAAATAATCATCGTTGAAATCCTGTTTCAATTGCTTGCTGTGGGGATTGCTGCGGATGATGGCTTGCACTTCTTCGCCAATCTTTTTCAATTCCTGAAGCTCGTCGCCATAGATGCGCACCTCCATGGGGGAAGTCTGCGGTTGTCCTTGCATCATGAGTTTCACTTCCACTTTTCCTTCCGCCAGATAGCCATTGAAGCGTTCGTTGAGTTCCGAAGAAAGGCTTTCGGTGGCTTTATTGTCGGTGGTGTTGATGAGCAGTTGGGCGAAGTCTTCGCTGGGGAAAGTGGGCGCAGAATTATAATAGACACGAGGCGAACTTTGTCCGACAAAGGCGGCGTAAGACGTAACTCTATTATCAGATTTGAAGGCTTCTTCGAGCTGCTGCACTGCCGCTTCGGTTTGCGCATACTTCGTGCCGGTGGGCATGTGCAGCTCCACCACAAATTGATTGCGTTCGGCATAGGGGAAGAACTGTTGCTTCACTCCAAAGCGGAACACCAGCACCGCCAAACCGATGGTGAGCACTGAAAAAGCAATGGTGCTTCGGCTGTGCTTGATGCACCATGCAAGCACACGTTCGTAAATGCTTTGCATGCCATCGAGCATAGATTTGCCTTGCTTCTTTTGCTGTTGGTGCAGTCCTTTTTTGATGTAGAGCAGGCACAGCATGGGGGTGAGCAGCATCGACACCACAAAGGACACCGCTAGAGCCACGCTCACCGTGATGGGGAGGTCGTGGATGAATTCGCCAATCACTCCGCTGATGCTCGCAATGGGCAAAAAGGCGGCAATGATGGTGATGGTGGCAGTGAAGATGGGCACAATGAGGTCGCTTGCGCTTCGCCATGCTGCCACTTGCCGCTTCACTCCACGGTCGAGCAGTTCTACATAGTTATCCGCCACCACAATCGCGTCGTCCACCACCAAGCCAAGCACCACAATCAATGATGCCAACGACACCTGATGCAATTCCACCCCAATGGCGTTGAGAATGGCAAAGGTGATGGCGATGGTAATCGGAATGGAAGTGGCTGCCACAGCGGCAATGTTGAAGGGCAGCAGCAGCATGATGACCAGAATCACTGCCACAATGGCAATGAGAAATTCCACCATGAAATGGTTCACCGCACTTTTCACGAGTTGCGGCTGTGTGAAGACCACATCAATATGTACGCCGCTAGGCAGTTGAGCTGCGGTGTGCGCAATGGCTTCGTCCACCGCTTCGCCATAGTCCACAATGTTGTTGCCCTCGTTCATCTGAATGGCGAGCAGAATGGCTTTCGCCCCATTCACTGCCACCGTCTTGGTGGGGTCGATATATCCACGACTCACTTCGGCAATATCGCGCAAGCGCAATTCATGTCCCTCGGGCGAGATGCTCACGAGCTGATTTTCGAGCTCGGTGATACTATTATAGTATCCGCTGATGTGAATGGCACTATTGAAGTGGTCGCTCTCGATGCTTCCGGCACTCGCAATGGTGTTTTGCGAAGCGAGCACCTGCACCACTTGCTGCAAGCTGAGCTGATATTGCGCCAGTTTCTTGGAATTGAAGCGCACAGCGATTTGCTGCGCCTGTTCGCCCATGATGGTGAGCTTTGAGGTGGCACTAATCTTGCGCACTTCATCGCTGAGTTGCTGCGCATATTCAAGGAGCTGGGTGTAGCTCTCTGCTTCGGAAGAAAGGCTGATGAGCATCGCTTCGGTGTCGCCAAATTCTGAATTAACCATCGGACCAATCACGCCTTGCGGCAGTTCGAGAGCTTTTGCCACGGCAAGTTCTTGTCGGAGCTTGTTCCAGAAAATATCTTTTTGCTTCACCTTGTCGTGCAGCACCACATTGGCAATCATCATGCCATCGAGCGAGCGGGTGTAGGTGGAGCTTTTCTTCACTTCATCGTGGCGGAAAAGGTGGTCTTCAATCTTGGCGGTGAGCTGCGCTTCTACCTGCTCGGCATTAGCCCCGGGATAGTAGGCCACCACCAGACCTTCGTTGATGACAATCTTAGGGTCTTCACGTCGTGGCATATTCATCAGCGCATAAACGCCATAGATGATAATCATGCCGACGATGGTCAGCGTGATTTGATTGTGCCGTATGGATTCTTTGATTAAGTTCACGGGGGAGTTATGAGTTATGAGTTATGAGTTATGAGTTATGAGTTGGCTTCGCACTGTTTCTAGTATGATTGGTTTCGCACCTCGCACTTCGCACTGTTTCTAGTATAATTGACTTCGCACTTCGCACTGATTAGTAATCTCCGAAAGCCTTGAGCTGATGACTTTGTCATGTGCTTGCACGCCTTCGATGATTTCGATTTGGTTTCCGATGATTTCGCCAATCGACACCATCTTGCGGAAGGCTTTGCCGTTTTCAGCGATATAAATATAGTATTGATTGCTGGCAGATTTCTGAATGCAATGCACCGGCAGGGTGAGCAAGGCGGATTGTTGCGAGCTGGCGAGCGACACATCGGCCATCATGCCAATTTGCAGTTGATGGTTGGGATTCTCCACACGCACTTTCACCGTATAGCTTCGAGTTGCGCCATCGGCAAGTGCGCCAATCTCGCAGACTTCGCCTTTGAAATGCTTTTGAGTTGCAGATACAAATATTTGTGCCGAGTGTCCGAGCTTGATGAGGTGAATCTCGTGTTCAGGCACTGCCACCGCCACTTTCACCGAGCTTACATCGGCAATGGCAAAGAGTGGAAGACCTTTGTCGATGACCTCGCCTTTCTCCACGCCACGTTTCAGCAAGATGCCGCTGATTGGCGCATAAAGCTTGGTGTCGTCGAGTTGCTTTTGCTGCAATTCAGCTTGCGCAGTGGCTGCTGCTAGTCCGTTTTGCACTTTGATGAATTCACTTTCGGCAATGCTTTTTCGAGCGTAGAGTTCTTTCACTCGATTGAAATCGTCTTGCATTTGGCGTTCTTGCGCTTGCGCCATGGTCAAGCCGTGCGCATAGCTTTCGCTTTCCAAAGAAGCCAAGAGCTTGCCTTTTTCGATGGCTTCGCCCTCATGGGTGCTGATGTGGTTAATCTTGCCAGCCACCATGAACCCTAGTCGCACGGTTTCGTTCGGCTCGATGTTGCCACTGAAGTTGAGTGTTTTGTTTTCGCTTGTGGCGGAGGGGTTAATAAGCTCCACCGCCAGCGGTTCGTCGTTTTTCTCCTGCGGAGCTTGCTTGCAAGCCACCGAGAAGCACGTGATTAGTGCGAGAAATAAATGTTGCTTTTTCATCTTTGCTTTTTTAATGCTGTAAGCCGTAAGCTTTAAGCTAGATCCAACCGTAGCTGCCTTTCGCTTAAAGCCTAAAGCTTATTCACACTGCAAAGATGTTGTGAATTTAAACTAATCCACTTGACGTATATCAAGAAATGGTTTTTTAACGCAACGAGCTCACACTTTTCCTGCTCGAATCCGTGAAATGGTTTCGGGTGAAGCAAACTGTTACAATTTATAACGGTTTGAAGTGGCTTCTCAATTATCGAGTGAAGTATAATTCAATTTCCTCTTCAGTCAATAAGCCAGAGTTGATGATTGTCAGTTGAATATTTTCTAAATCTTCATCGTCAATCTTTCCTTTTACTTGGCAGGATTTGTTTTCAATCCAAAGGTTTATTAACTCTGATTTTATCGGCAGAGGGGTGGAGCAACAAACAAAGGAATCGTGTGTGAGAAACTTATATTTCGAGCCTTTGATGGGCACTTGGAGATTCAAAAGTTCTTGTTTCTTTTGTATCGATGGGTGAATGTTGGAATTAATATAAACAGAGCAAGTGAACACTTTGTCGCCACTCAATCCTGCTACGATAAAGAATTTGGGATGGTCGATCGTGTCAAACTTATTCAAAAACACATCGCCTTTAGATAGGGAAGTTTTGAAGAGTTCAGCTTTGAATTGAGCAGATAGATTATCTCCGAGAGCCATTATTTGCAAAGATTTACGAGATATGTTTGCTCCTGAATATAATTGATGTATCCATCATCGCCGCCCACCTCACGAATAATATCTTCAAAATCAATAGGCTTGTTGATGGCGGTGCTTCGCCAAGCATAGTCGTGCGATTTTTCTCTTACTTCGTCCC
>JBKECD010000172.1:0-34398 GCA_047974225.1 Mangrovibacterium sp. | reverse complement strand
TCCATCTTCATGTCGCCACTCAATGTGCATATCCAATGGATTCCTGTGCCAGGAGTGATTACTTTCTCTAAACACATCGAAGGCAAATTCCTCGCTGCGTTTAAAGATAAGTCAGCCGAAGAAAACGAAAGATATTGCACCGCCATCAAAATGACTGACGGCACCGAGATAGTAGCCAACCAAGTGGCAGGAGCTATGGCTCGACGCATCTTAAACTTCAAAAAAGTAGGCGATGTGGTGAAACAAGACGATGAAATGGGATTCATCCGACTAGGTTCACGTGTTGATCTTTATTTACCACTAGACACCAAACTCAACGTAAAACTTGGCGATAAAGTGGTCGGCTCACAGACGGTGATTGGGGAGTTCTAGATTGGGAGTTCTCGAGTGGTCAAGTTCTCAAGTTCTCGAGTGACCTGACGGTATTTAAACTTGAATGGCGAAGCTACTCGTGAACTCGTGAACTCGTGAACTTAAAAAAAAAAGAAAACATGGAAAGACATAAATATTTGTGGTGGGTGCCGAACTTCATCACAGCATTAAATCTCGTTTGCGGTAGTGTTGCCGTGTTCCTTGCGGTGCAAGGATATATCGGTCATGCTGCAATTCTCATTGCCTGTGCATCTGTGTTCGACTTCCTCGATGGCATGATGGCACGACTGCTGCACTCCTATTCAGAACTAGGCAAACAACTCGATTCGCTTTGCGATTTGGTTTCTTTCGGCTTAGCTCCGGGAGCAATCGTGTTTACGTTGCTTCAACTTGCCCTTTTTAATAGACAGACTCTTTCATTTTCGCAAATAATCAATGCCTCATGGATAGAATGGCTGATGCTCGCTTCTTGCTTGCTAATTCCTGTGGCTGGTGCTTTTCGCTTGGCTAAGTTTAATATTGACACTCGTCAGACAACAAGTTTTCTAGGGCTGCCAATTCCTGCCAATGCATTGTTCTTCGCTTCGCTTGCCGCCATCATTGCATGGAGCAATAGCGAATTGGCCATTAACATTGTGCTGAATAAATTTAATCTCTTGGTTTCCATCCTTCTCTTTTCAAGTATGATGGTTTCCGAAATACCCATGTTCTCTTTGAAATTTAAAAATTTATCATGGGCTGACAATAGTCTCCGATTCTCCTATCTTGCTCTTTGCTTAATTTTTGTGGCTTCGATGGGAGTGATTGGTTTGCCTCTCATTATTATTAGCTATATTGTGCTGTCGATTGTGGTGAAAGGATAACGGATTTTCAGATGGCAGACAACAAATAAAAAAACTTTTAAACTTGCGCAACCGCCTCGCACTTCGCACTAGGCACTTCGCACTCAATAAAAAAAACACATGAAAAAAATACTTATTATTGGCTCAAACGGACAGCTCGGTTCGGAAATAAAATCATTATCAGGGCTGGAAACGGACTTTGAATTTCTGTTCACCGATGTGCAGGAACTCGATGCAACCGACTTTCAGGCTCTTCAACTTTATTGCGAAGAAAATAAGCCTGATTTCATCGTGAATTGTGCTGCCTATACTGCGGTGGATATTGCCGAAACTGACGTCGATTTAGCGAAGCTCATCAATGTGTCCATCCCTAAATATATCGGGCGAGTGGCAAAAGCCACGAAGACTAGAGTCATTCATATTTCTACGGATTATGTGTTTGACGGCATGTCTTATCTGCCCTATGTGGAAGACGATTTAGTCGGTCCAAACTCCGTGTATGGCAAAACCAAGCTGAATGGCGAGATCGCCCTCATCAAGGAAGAATCAAAGGCGATTATCATTCGCACCTCATGGCTCTATTCCTCTTTCGGAAAAAACTTTGTGAAAACCATGATTAAACTCGGCGAAGAACGAGAGCAATTAAGCGTTATTGCCGACCAAGTGGGCACGCCCACTTATGCTCGTGATTTGGCAGAAGCAATCATCGCAATCATCAAGCAAGCGGAGGACAATTGGCAACCGGGCATCTATCACTACTCAAACGAGGGAGTGGCTAGCTGGTATGATTTTGCAAAACAAATTCATGAGCTAGGAAATATCAGCTGTACCGTCTATCCGATTAGCACGGAGGACTACCCCACTCCTGCTAAACGCCCCTCATATAGCATCCTAAACAAAAGCAAGATTAAAAATACTTTCGGAATCACGATTCCATACTGGCGCGACAGCCTGAAATCGTGCCTAAATACGCTCATTAAATAATACATTATAGATATGGCTGAAAATTTAGACCCTGTAATTAAGAAAGCGGAAGCTTGGTTAAGCGAAGTGTATGACGAAAATACACGCGCAGAAGTAAAACGAATGCTCGATGCGGAAGATAAAACCGACCTCATCGACTCTTTTTATAAAGACCTCGAATTTGGAACAGGTGGATTGCGTGGCATCATGGGTGCTGGTTCTAATCGCATGAACATCTACACCGTGGGCGCTGCCACGCAAGGATTGAGCAATTACCTGAAAAAGAACTTTGCTCACCTCGATGAAATTAAAGTGGCTATCGGTCATGACTGCCGTAACAATAGCCGCCTCTTTTCTGAAGTGAGTGCCGATATCTTCTCGGCAAATGGCATCAAAGTGTATCTCTTTGAAGACCTCCGACCTACTCCCGAACTTTCATATGTGATTCGTGAGTTTGGCTGCCAATCAGGCATCATCCTCACCGCCTCTCACAACCCCAAGGAATACAACGGATATAAAGCCTATTGGGACGATGGTTCGCAGGTGGTGAGTCCACACGATGTGAACATCATCGACGAAGTAGCAAAAGTAAAAGCCGCCGACATCAACTTCAAAGGCAATCCCGCGCTGATTGAAATCATCGGCGAAGAGGTGGACGAAAAATTCTTGGAGGAAGTGAAAAAAGTGTCGCTTGCTCCTGAAATTGTGGCAAAACACAAAGACCTTAAAATCATCTACACTCCTATTCACGGCACTGGTGTCGAACTTATTCCAGCTGCTCTGAAAGCTTTCGGATTTGAAAATATCATCCATATCCCCGAGCAAGATGTGGTGAGTGGCGACTTCCCAACCGTGGTTTCACCCAACCCCGAAGAGCCCGCAGCCATGGAAATGGCAATCAAGAAAGCCTATGAAGTGGATGCCGATGTGGTGATGGCTTCCGACCCCGACTCTGACCGCATTGGCGTGGTGGTGAAAAATGACAAGGGCGAATATGTGATTGTGAACGGCAATCAAACAGCCTTGCTATTCATCTACTACATCATCACTCGCATGAAAGAAAAGAATGCCTTTGAGGGTAATGAGTTTGTG
Organism: Mangrovibacterium sp.; assembly: GCA_047974225.1. Classification (GTDB taxonomy): domain Bacteria; phylum Bacteroidota; class Bacteroidia; order Bacteroidales; family Prolixibacteraceae; genus JBKEDC01. The sequence continues at coordinate 31,129 of JBKECD010000172.1, read as the reverse complement.
GTGAAAACAATCGTTTCGACAGAAAAGATTGCCGACATTGCTCGTGCCAACGGCATTGAGTTCTTCGATGTTTACACTGGCTTTAAATATATTGCCGAGGTGATTCGTGAAAACGAAGGCGTGAAAAAATACATCGGTGGCGGCGAAGAAAGCTTCGGATTTATGCCATCTGACTTTGTGCGAGATAAAGATGCGGTGTCGGCTTGCGCCTTGATGGCTGAAATTGCCGCTTGGGCAAAAGACCAAGGCAAAACTTTATATGAGTTAATTCTCGACATCTACCTCGAATACGGGCATTCGAAAGAAAAGATGAAATATATCGTGCGCCCAGGAAAAACAGGTGCCGATGAAATCAAACAAATGATGATCGACTTCCGCGCAACACCTCCAGCTACGCTGGGAGGAAGCCGCTTGAAAACCGTGAAAGATTATGGCGCATTGGTGGAGAAAAACCTTATCACTGGCGAGGAAAAGAAAATTGCGCAAAAGATTACATCCAATGTGCTTCAATTCTTCACCGAAGATGGTACCAAGATTTCGGTTCGCCCTTCGGGCACTGAGCCTAAAATTAAATTCTATTTCGAGATTGCTAGCCCAATGAAATCACGCGATGAATTTGATGCACTCGAGGCTGCTGCCGAAGTGAAGATTGACGGCATCATGAAGGAACTAGGATTGGCATAAGCCCATCCTAGCTGGAACTTTAAAGCCGCTAAAGTTAAACTTACGTTTAACCTTAGCGGCTTTCTTTATCTTCATTCTCAAGAATTATTCCTCTTCTTTCACAATTCGAAGTTTCGCAAATTTAGTGAGCAAATGTTTAGTGCCAACCGACTTGAAAGTTATCGTTACTTTCAAATCAGGAAACAATCCCTCAATACCTTCCACTACTCCCCTTCCAAAACGTTGATGCTCCACTTCCATGCCCACCTCTATTTTCCGTGGATCATCGCCCGCTTCGCTCTGTACTGCCCGCTTGGCTTCACGCATCTGCATCAATTTCTGATTCATCGACTGAGGATTCATCCCAATCCGCCCATTCAGCACTGCCGATTGCGAACGATAACCCGATCTTGAACTTAAACTTGAAGAAGGCGAATACGCATCTCGCTCAAAGAAAGTCATATCCTCCTCTTCTGGCATATCCAAATATTTCGGATCTACCTCGGCAATAAATTGACTAGGATTGGCAAATTCCAAGTTCCCATGCTTATAACGTTGCTTAGCATAGCTCAAATACGCATTCTCCTCAGCCCTAGTCAAAGCAACATAAAACAAGCGACGCTCCTCTTCAAAATCCATCGCTGACACTTGCCCCCCACGAGGTGCTGATGGGAATAAATTCTGCTCCAATCCCACGACAAACACGTTTTTAAACTCCAATCCCTTTGAAGAATGCACTGTCATCAAAGTTACTTTTTCTCGGTCTTCTTCTTTTTCGCTGTCTTGGTCAGTCAATAACGCCACATCTGCCATATAATCTGCCAAGCTTTGAGGCAAACCCTCTTCTTTTGCATTTTGAGCAAACTCCTGAATACCATTGAGCAAGCCTTGCATGTTTTCATACCTTGTGATTCCTTCAGGAGTTTGGTCGCCATGCATTTCTTTCAGCAATCCCGTTTCGACACTCACCAAGTGAGCCATCTGATAAGCGTCAAGCTCCTCGAGCCGCGAAGCAAAACTCTGCATAAGATTTTTGAAAGAGATAAGCTTCTGCAATGTTCCTTTATTAAATCCAATGGGATTTGTCGATTCCGATTGGCAAATCACATCAAAGATTGATTTCAATTGCAGCTCGGCATATTTCTCCAATTTTTCCAGCGTGGTTGCTCCAATTCCTCGCAAAGGATAATTGATAATTCGCTTCAACGCCTCGTTATCTTTCGGATTTATCAGCAATCGAAAGTATGCCAATAAATCTTTTATCTCCTTGCGCTGATAAAAAGATAAGCCCCCATAAACTTTATAAGCGATACCTCGCTTCATGAGCGACTCTTCAAAAACCCGCGACTGCGCATTGGTGCGATATAATATAGCATAATCTTCCAAGCGATAATTCTTTTCCATGCGTGTTCGTGCGATTTCATCCACCACCACATCACCCTCTTGTCTATCGGTGAGATTGGCAAACACCTTTATTTTATCGCCAAACGCATTTTCTGAAAAGACATCTTTTTTAAGCTGACGAGCATTCTTTTGAATCACACTATTCGCGGCATTCACAATTGTCTGTGTCGAGCGATAGTTTTGTTCCAACTTAAAGACTTGATGCTTGGGATAATCTTTCTGAAAGTTTAAAATATTTTCAATCTTCGCCCCCCGAAAAGAATAAATACTTTGCGCATCATCGCCCACCACACACAAGTTCTGATGCTTGCTAGCAAGCTTGCGAACAATCAAATATTGTGCAAAATTCGTATCCTGATACTCATCGACTAAAATATACGAAAAACGCTTTTGGTATTTCTCTAACACATCGGGGAAATCACGAAATAAAATATTGGTATTCAACAGCAAATCATCAAAATCCATCGCCGACGCCAGCCTACATCGCTTGGTATATTCCTTGTAAATCTGAGCAATTCTCGGCATCCGAATAGAAGCATCATATTCCGTCTGGTCGGTCTGTTTTGCATATACATCGCAGGTAATCAGATTATTTTTCGCTGCCGATATCCGACTAGCCACCACATTGGGCTTATACACCTTATCACTCAAATCCATGCTTTTCAGAATCGTTTTAATCAGACTCTTCGACTCCGCCGAATCATAGATTGTGAAGTTTGAGGAAAATCCTATTCTGTCAGACTCCACACGCAAGATGCGCGAAAATATCGAGTGAAAAGTGCCCATCCAAAGATAGCGAGCCACCGAATCTCCCACAATAGTCGATATCCGCTCGCGCATTTCTCGCGATGCTTTATTGGTAAAAGTCAGCGATAAAATCGAACTCGGAGAAACTCCCTTATTTATCAGATGAGCTATGCGATAAGTGAGCACCCTTGTTTTTCCCGACCCCGCACCTGCAATCACTAATGATGGTCCTTGAATATTTTCCACAGCTTGCCGTTGAGCCGCATTCAATCCTTCTAAATATTTCATGTGTATTTTTTGTTGATTATTGGACGCTAAAATCCAAGCATGGGAACAAAGGTAAGTTTCTTATCTAAAATAATTCCATTCCTTTTTCAAAAATTATACATTACCTTTGTCTTTTAATTTATACCGAAATCTCATGTTTAATTTCACCTACAAAAACCCCGTGAAAATCCTTTTCGGGAAAGGACAAATTGCCAATATCAGCAACGAGCTGCCCAAAAAAGGCAAGATATTATTAACCTACGGCGGCGGAAGCATCTTCAAAAATGGCGTCTATGATCAAGTGAAAGCTGCCACCGAAGGACTTGACATTATCGAATTTGGTGGCATTGAGCCGAACCCCAAATATGAAACGCTGATGCAAGCAGTGGAAATCTGCAAACGCGAAGAGGTGCAATTTCTGCTCGCTGTGGGCGGAGGATCTGTGCTCGACGGCACTAAATTTATTGCAGCAGCTCAGCATTATGCTAACGATGATGCTTGGGAGATTCTCAAAACTTACGGTCGATTCATCGAGAAAACAACCCCAATTGGCTGCATCATGACTCTTCCCGCCACAGGCTCGGAAATGAATGGACATTCGGTGATTTCTCGCAAAACGACTAAAGAGAAATTCGGATTCCAAAGTCCACTCGTCTATCCTCAATTCTCGGTACTCGACCCAACTTGCATTGCATCGCTCCCCGACAGTCAAGTGGCGAATGGCGTGATTGATTCTTTTGTGCATACCATCGAACAATATCTCACCTATTCTGTAAATTCTCCTCTGCAAGACCGATATGCCGAAGGAATTTTAAAAACCCTCCTCGAGGAAGGTCCGAAAGTACTTGCCGACAAAGCAAATTATGACGCTGCTGCCAACTATATGTGGTGTGCCACCAATGCGCTCAATCATTGGATTGCTGTGGGAGTACCTCAGGATTGGAGTACGCACCAAATTGGGCACGAACTCACTGCCTTGCATGGCATCGACCATGCAAAGACCTTGGCAATTGTGCTGCCAGGTGTGATGAACTATAAGCGTGAAGATAAAGCAGAGAAGATTCTGCAATATGGCGAGCGGATATTTGGCATCTGCGAGGGCTCGAAAGAGGATCGCATTGATGCAGCAATTGAAGCCACCATCGGATTTTTCAATCAGATGGGCGTGTCGTGCCGACTCTCAGATTACGATGTAACAGAAGAAAGCATCCTCGAAATCGAACACCGATTTAAAGAGCGCAACAAGCAAGACGGCGAACACCGCGACATCAATTGGGAAGCCGCAGGAGCAATATTACGAGAAAGAATGTAGGAGGCTATACTCATTTTACCCGCATCAGAGTGAACCTATGCAAAATGAGTACTCATTTTACTCACATCAGAGTGAACCTGTGCAAAATGGGTGTTTTTTCTACCCGGATTGGGATTTTTCACTTTTGGCAAGACATTTATTTTAGGTGAAAATCTAGTAGCGTCCCAAATACTTTTAATTACTCTTGCTCATTCCCCACAACCACTGTTGTCAAGCTTTCCACGTTTAGGTATTTGCACGCCACTTGGCGAATATCTTCGGCAGTGATATTTGCCATACGCTGAAAATACTGGTCATAGTACTTGTAATTCAGTTTGAAATTGTGCAAATATCTGAACGTGGCTAGCTGTTGAAATGCACCATCAAACGAGCGAAGGAACTCGCCCATGAGGTATTGCTTAAGGGTGTTTAGCTCGTCGTCGGACACTAATTCGTGTTGCAATCGTTCGATTTCGAGATATATTTCATTCAGCGTGTCTTCCTCATATTGCTTTGCCACTTCGGTGCTGATGAGAAAATAGCTCGTGCGAAGATTATTCACATATCCAGCACCAATGCCATAGGTATATCCCTTCTCCTCACGGATGTTTTTCATCAGGCGCGAGCCGAAATAACCTCCCAATAGGGCGATGGTGATTTTCAAATCAAAATAGTCGGGGTGCTGGTTGTCAAGCATGATTTTCCCTACTCTGATGGCAGACTGAATCGCCCCCTCTTTGTGCACCTTAACGAGTGATTTCGGATTACTGGGCAAATCAAACGACTGCTCTTGACTAGCTTCACCGAGCCAATCATCGCCACCAAAATGTTGCGACAAGAGGTAACTTGTCTCGCTATCGTATTGCCCCACGAGCTGAATCTCGCAGTTTTGAGCATGATAGTGCTTCGGATAAAACGCCTGAATATCAGCACGTGTAATTTGATTAAAATCCTCCATCTTCACCCCTGCATTATAAGGGTGGGCATTGCCGAAAAGCGTTTGTGCAAATGTTTTCTGACAGATAACTTTCACCTTTTCCATATCCACCGAAAAACGCTGTTTACGGCGCGCAATGAGCGTGCGAAATTCCTTTTCAGGAAACGAGGGGTGCTTAATGAAATCTTCCACCACGGGGAGCAAGCTTTCTAAATGTTTTTTCAGACAAATAAGACTCACCACCGCTTGGTGATGCGCACAGCTTGTCTGTATGTAAGCCCCATGAAAATCAAATATTTCCGCAATTTCCTTGCTGCTATATTTGGCACTACCTGTTTGCAACATGGCACAAGTAAGATTGGCGGTGAGCGCCTTTTTCTGAAACCAACTACCAGCACAAAACACCCAGTCGATACGCATCATTTCTTCACGACCAGCACGAGTGGCATATATTTTAATTCCATTGTTGAGTTTCAAACATTCAGGCTCGATATAATCAGGTTTCGACACGTTTTGTATTTCGGGGGAAAGTGTTCTATCTAACATGGTTCAGCGAGGTAATTAAGTTGTGAGCAATTGTTTCTGATGAATAGCCTACACGCCATAAGCTGCAAATCTTCCACCGTGATACTCCGATAAATATCCATCTGCGAGTTGATGAGCTCCGCACTATTGACATCTTCAAAAATGGCGAGTTCTTGCGAAATATTAAGGTAGCTCATTTGCGAATAAACATAGTTGGCTTCGAGTTTATTTTTCACTTTTTCGAGCTCCAACCCCTCCATAGCTATTGTTTTCATTTTTTCCAATTCTTCCCAAATAGCCTCAGTGGCTTGCTCCATGCTCACCCCCTTGTTTGGTTTGCCAGTAACGATGAAAAGCCCAGCATCATGATCACCACTCACAAAAGCGTCAATCTCCAAGAAGGTTTCCTTTTCTTTCACCAAACTTTGGAAAAGACGCGAGGAATCACCGTTGGAAAGCACATCGGAGATCAAGTCGCACATATAATATTCACGGCTCGCACGTGGGGGCATATGAAAGGCGAGATAGACTTTACTATCAGGCACTTTGCGCTCCACCGTGAGCTCTCGGAATTCGGTTTGCTTAGGTTCTTCAGGCAGCACTTTATTGCCCAGCTCACGCTTTGGAATGGGGGCAAACCATTTATTGGCAAGTCGTAGCACTTCGGCTTCGTCGAAGTTTCCGCCCACCACCAGCACCGCATTATTGGGCGCATAAAAACGATAGAAAAAGTCTTTCACTTCCTCTAAAGTTGCTTCCTCAATATGGGCAATTTCTTTGCCGATAGTTGCCCACTGATAAGGGTGCACCTTATAGCAAAGTTCGCGCAACAACGCCCACACATCGCCATATGGCTGGTTGAGATTGCGCTGTTTGAACTCCTCAATCACCACTTTCTTTTGCACATCAAGGCTCTTTTGCGAGAAGTCGAGCGCTAGCATTCGGTCGGATTCCAACCAAAAACCCGTTTCGATATTTGCCTTCGGAAGAGTGATGTAGTAATTGGTGAAATCGTTGGTGGTGAAAGCATTGTTTTCGCCACTCGCCAAATGCACGGGCAGGTCATAGTCGGGGATGTTTTCCGAACCTCCAAACATGAGATGCTCAAAGAGGTGAGCAAAGCCTGTGCGATGAGGTTTTTCGTGTTTTGCTCCCACATGATAGCAAAGGTTGAGCACCACCATGGGGGTTGAATTATCAGGATAAAGAATGATTTCCAGTCCGTTGTCCAGACGGTGTCGTGTAAATTCAATCATATTAATTGGAAGCCGAGGTGGCTAGAATAAGTTTATAATCGTTTCGTCGTGCGATGTTCATAATTTTCACCACCTCTTCGATGGCTACCGACTTGTCGGCGTGCAGCGAGATGATGGCTTCAGGGTCGGAAATGAGGCTGCGCAGTTGCGGTTCGATTTGCTTGAAACTGATTGCCTGAGGTTCGCCACTATCAGTATTGATGTAGTATTTCAAATCTTTGGTGATGGAAAGCGTAACGATGGGCTTCGATGCCGTCTGGTTATCACTTTCGGGCAATACGAGCTTGAGCGCATTGGGCGAAATGAGCGTGGAAGTAACCATGAAAAACACCAAAAGGAGAAACACAATATCGGTCATCGACGACATACTAAATCCAGCATCAACTTTACTGTTCTTTTTTAGTGCCATGTGCTTAAGCTTTGGGGGTTGAATTAAGCAAATCAAGGAAATCCGAGGTGGCGGCTTCCATTTTGAATACCACTTTTTCCACACTCGTTACCATGATATTATAGGCGAAGTAGGCGATAATACCCACTATCAGACCTGCGGCAGTGGTTACCATAGCTTGATAAATACCTGAGGAAAGCAGCGTTACGTCGATGTTACTTCCCGCACTCGCCATATCATAAAAAGCTTGAATCATGCCCATCACCGTGCCTAGAAATCCAATCATGGGAGCGCCCCCTGCCACACTTGCAAGCACTGGTAATCCTTTTTCAAGTTTCGACACCTCAAGGTTTCCCACCATTTCGATGGCGGCATTCACCTCTGCCATAGGGCGGTCGATATGGGTTATCCCTTTTTCGAGCATCCGCGCGATGGGGGAATTTTCTTGCGCCACCAAAGCTAGGGCTTCTTTTCTTTTGCCTTGCTCAAGCAAAACCTTCGCTTCATCGAGCAACTCGTAATTGATTTTTCCAGCTGCTTTGACTGCCTGATATCTGTCGATAAAAATGAATATCGCCACAAAAGATAGGGCGAGAATAGGCAGCATAATCCACCCACCTTTAAAGGCGAGGTCGAGCATATTGAGCGATGGTGTTTCGATTGGGGCTTGTAGTAAAAAAATGTGTTGCATGATGATCGTAAACTATATAATACAATATGGGGTGTAAAAATTAAAATATTTCTCGCAGCTACTTCGCTCAAAAATCTCTTCCAAAACTAAATCAAAATAAATCTCTCTTTCTAAAGAAATAAATACTCAACAATGCCACAATGATTGAAGCCACTACGATTGCGGGGAATGCCCAACTATTTCCCTCCAGATAGTTTGGCACGTTCATTCCATACATGCTTGAAATCAAGGTTGGAATCATCAGAATAATCGACACCGAGGTCAGCTGCTTCATCACCGTGTTCATGTTGTTGGAAATCACCGAGGCGAACGCCTCCATTCGTCCACTTTGGATATCTGAATACATGCGCGACATCTCCAAAGCTTGACGATTTTCAATCATCGCATCTTCCAGCAAGTCTTCATTGAGCTCGGTCAGTCTTTTCTTGAAACTCGTATTTAGGCGAGCAAGCACAAGGTCATTGCCTTTCAGTGAAGTGGTGAAATAAATCAGACATTTATCCATCTTCATCAATCGGCTCAGCTCTTGGTTTTTGATGGAACGTTCAAGGTCATTTTCAATTTGTGTTGTTTGGTTGTTGATTCGTTTCAAATAACGCAGATAGGTATTTCCTGAGCGAATGAACAGTTTAAAGATGAAGTTGAGCTCATCATGAATCAACTGCTGCGACTGCCCACGAAACAAAGCAGCATGCTCAATCGGCAGCACCTCATTTTGAATGGAGCACAAGGTGATTGTAATATTGTTGATGTTGATGATACCTAGAGGCACCGTGTAATAGGGCACTCCGTTTTCGACATTTGAATTTTCGATGGGGATACGCATGATGATCAGCTCCCACTCGTCATCCACTTCATAGCGCGAGCGCTCATCCACGTCGAGAATATCTTGAATCAAATCGGCAGGCACGCCGAAGTCTTCCTGAATTTTCAGGATTTCTGCTGTCGTGGGCTCCACCACATTTACCCAGCAGTTAGGCTCCACTTGTGGAATTTCAATATATCCACCGAAGCTCTTAAAAATTTTAAGCATATGCTTTTCCTCCTTTATTTTTTCTATAAAGAAGGCACAGATGACTATCCCCTCTCTACAGCGAGTTTACTACTTGACTAAAGTTGTTCGTTTGATAAGGGTCGTCGTCCATTTCTATTAAATTTTAAAACCGCTGCAAAGGTAGCATTTATTCTGAAAGTTTTATCCTATTGTCAGGAATAAAAAAAGCCTTCTACGGATGCAGAAGGCTTTTCTTTTTTTAAGAGGAAGTCTATTGTATGCCTAACTTCTTTTTCACTAAAGGCAACAAGTCAATACTTGCATGTGATTTGTAAAGCAAAGTGTTGGTATCAAACACATAGATTAAACCTTGCTCCTTAGCCACCTCTTCGATAGCTTTGTTTGCTTTGTCAAACACTGGTTGCACTAATTCTTGTTGTTTTTGTTGGATTTTTTGTTGTGCACTTTGGCTGAACGTTTGAATACGTTGTTGAAGATTCATCAAATCTTCCTCTTTTGCTTGACGAACAATTTCATCCATCGTGTTGGCTTGCTCTTGATATTCAGTCATCTTTGTTTGCAATTCTTTTTGCATTGTTCCCAACTGATTTTCCAAAGTAGCCGCTTGAGCCTCTACTTTTTTCTGAGCTTCTAAATATTCAGGCATATTTGGAATCAACTCTTGCGTGTTGATATGACCAAATTTCAATGTTTGAGCTTGCACAAAGCTAGCTGACATCATCATTACTGCAACTAGGCAGATTTTAAAAAGATTTCTCATGTTTTTCTTTATAAGTATTGTTGATTCATTCAATTGCGTGCAAATATACACATTAATTCTTATATCCAAGTTTTTGAAGCACCTGATCGCTCAAATCATAGCGAGAATCCGTGTAAAGCATGTTCGTGCTCGCTGCTTTATCAAAGATTACAGCATATCCGCTTTGCACAGCTATCGACTGAATAGCATTGAAGATGTCTTCTTGGATAGGCTGCACCAAGGCTTCTCGTTTCTGAAACAAATCGCCCTCAGGACCGAAATACTGACGCTGTAAAGCTTTAAATTCTTTCTCTTTAGCGATGATTAAATCTTCGCGTTTTTTGCGCATATCATCAGAAAGCAACACCGACTCTGATTGATAATTCTGATACATCTTGTCGATTTCGGCATGCATGCCTTCCAACTCTTTTTGATATTGCTGCGAGATTTTATCGAGCTGGCTTTGAGCTGTTGTATAGGCTGGAATATTTTCCAAAATATAGTCGGTATCGACATAGGCATATTTTTGTGCATAGCTAAAGCTAAATGCAAAAATTACCGCTAATAGTAATAATCCTTTTTTCATATCATCTAAATTTATCCCCTCCCAACCTCCCCAAAGGGGAAACGTAAAAGGTACAGGGTTTAATTATTTATTTTGTTTCTACTTCATGTGATTTCTAACTCTCCCCCTCGGGGGAGTTGGAGGGGGCTTTAAAACTGCTGTCCAATCGTGAAGTGGAATTGATTTCCACTCGCATTCATACTGCCACTGATGGGGTCGAAACCATAACCATAGTCGAAGCCCATCAAGCCAAACATAGGCAAGAAAAGACGAACCCCTACCCCTGCCGAGCGTTTCACATCAAAGGGGTTGAAGTTTTCAAAATCCAACCATGCATTACCGCCTTCAAGGAAACCAAGCACATAAATCGTGGCTGATTGCGATAAGGTTACAGGATATCTCAACTCCACTGTTACCTTATCATAGATGTTCGACCCTGTCGATGGGCTCAAGCTATAATCCTGATAACCACGAAGAGCTACGATATCTGTACCATATAAACTATATCCCGACATACCTGAACCACCGACACGGAAGCCCTCGAATGGTGAACGACGGTTTTCATCATAGTAGCCTAAGAATCCATATTCAAATTTAGTCATCAACACCAAATTTCTATTTTTAGAAATTGGGGTGTACCACGTGCCGTTGAATTTCCATTTGTGATATTCAATCCAATTATAGCGGTCTTGATTGGAAAGGTTTGTCTTCGCATAATTCACTCCATTCACCAGCGAATAAGGGAAGGTGAACTGCACCGACAAGCCAAACTCAGAACCCGAGCGAGGATATAAAGGCTGATCGACTGAGTTACGTGAAAGCGCCGTTGTAAAGCTCAAGTTGTTGAACTCCCCATCTTCGCCATCATCAGCCCCCAAGAAACTATAATAGTTAGCCATATTTTGCAGCTTATATCTCTCGTAAGACGCTTGGTGATACACCGTAAAAAAGTCATCAGGCCACTTCATGCGATAGCCATAACCCACAGTAACTGCCGTGGTAATTTGCACCTCATCGTCTTCTGACTCTTCCGTATCATAGGCATAATCATAATAACTATTTCCATAGTTATAATAGTTATACCCCGTGTAGTTGCTATACATACGGCTGTTTGCCGAATAGTTAGTTTTATTTCGGTTGAACGAAAGCGAAAGCGAGTTGGGCTTCTTTCCACCGAGCCAAGGCTCAACAAAAGTGAAGCCATAAGAAGTATAGAATTTACCTGACGTCTGCGCTCGCAAGCTCAATGTTTGTCCATCACCTGTGGGGAGCGGACTCCAAGCTTCTTTATTGAAGATATTTCTCACCGAGAAGTTCGAGAATCGCAAGCCAAGTGTACCGACAAATTGCCCAGCACCCCAACCTCCTGAAAGCTCAATCTGGTCGTTTGATTTTTCTTGTAGCTTATAGCCAATGTCCACCGTACCATTTTCGGGGTGAGGCTGCACATCGGGCTCAATTGCTTCAGGGTCGAAGTGCCCCAATTGCGAAAGCTCACGCACCGAACGAATAATGTTCGACTTGCTAAACAAGTCCCCAGGATAAGTACGCAATTCCCGACGAGCCACATGCTCATTGGTTTTGGTGTTCCCTTCGATGAATACATTATTAATAGTCGCTTGCTGACCTTCATAGATACGCATTTCATAGTGAATCGTATCATCTTTCACATTTGCCTCCACAGGATCGAGGTTGTAGAATAAGTATCCATTATCCAAATAGAGATTACCCACTGCATCTTCATCTTCAGTCAGACGTTTATCGAGTTTCTTTTGGTCGAACACATCACCTTTTTTCAACCCTATCACCGCATCCAGATAATTGGCTGGATATACCGTGTTGCCCATCCAGCGAATATCTCCGAAATAATACTTATCTCCTTCTTCCACATAGATATCCACACGCACACGCCCATTTTCAAGTGCCGTAACACTATCCGAAGTGATTGTCGCATCGCGATAGCCCTTCTCATTGAATTTCGCAATCATGCTCACCTTATCTTCTACGTACAGGTCTTCAGAGAATTTTTTAGTTCGGAAGAAATTACGCAAGGTTTTGCTATTGGTCTTCTTCATCGAGCGTTCGAGCATGCCTTCGTTTAAGTTTTCCACTCCGTGAAAAACCACCTCTTGCACTTTTACTTTTTCTTTTTTATCGACTTTCACATCCAAAACCACACTATTGGAAGCCACCGAGTCATCACGCTGCACAATATGCACTTCGGCATTCGAATATCCCTTTTCTTTGAATATTCCCGTGATAATACGCTCCGCACTGATAAGCTGATTGTCGGTAACTTGACTTCCCTTCAGCAGCAATACTTTCTCCTTAATATCTTTTTCCTCCGACTTCGACACGCCGAAAAAGTTTACACCTGCTAATTTCGGACGCTCCTGCAATTGAATCGTCAGCCAGATCTTACCTTCCACCACTTTGGTCGCTTCAATACGCACGTCGGAAAACAATTGATTTCCCCACAATTTCTTTATTGCATTGGTAATCTCATCGCCCGGCACCATGATTTCATCACCCACCGACAAGCCCGAAAGTTGTATCAGCACATTGGTGTCTAGATATTTCACTCCCACCACTTGAATATCAGCAATGATATATTCCCGAGGGCTCGAATAGTATATCGAAAAGTTAGTGCCATCCTCTTGTGCCATAGCTCCTAGACCCAAGAAAAAGAACAGGATAAATATTTTTAGTCTATACATTATATATCTTTTATTCCTCAATTTGTTGACTTGTTTTACCAAAACGACGTTGGCGCGATTGATAATCCACAATTGCTTCCAACAAATGCTCCTCAGCAAAATCGGGCCACAGCACCGGTGTGAAATACAATTCGGCATAAGCAATCTGCCACAACAAGAAATTGCTAACCCGAATTTCTCCACTTGTTCTGATTAACAAATCCAATTCGGGCATATCTTTAGTGTTCATCATCGAACCCACCAAATCACTCGTAATCTCCGATGATTTTAATTCTCCACGCTCAGCAAGCGCCACCGCTTGCTTGCACGCATTGGTGATTTCCCATCTTCCACTATAATTTAGCGCAAGCACCAAGGTGATGCGCTCACAATCTTTCAATTCATCAATCGACCACTGAAATCCTTTTTGCACCTCTTCAGGCAAAGCCGACTGGTCGCCAATCACTTGCAAGCGAACTCCATTCTTCTTCAAGCCCGGGGTTTCTTGCTGAATTAACTTCGCCATCAAGCCCATTAGGGCATCAACTTCCGATTGTGGTCGCGACCAATTCTCAGTGGAAAAAGCATACACCGTCAGGCATTTAACGCCTATCTTTGCTGCTGACATCAGAACTCCACGAATAGCCTCTGCCCCTTTTTCATGCCCCACAAAGCGCTCATGCCCATGTTGTGCTGCCCATCGCCCATTGCCATCCATGATAATCGCCACATGCGCAGGTATGTTCGTCTTATCTATTTTATCTATTAATCTCATTCAAACTAGCTTCTTATTATTTTCTAATCATATAACACACAGTGCTTATCAGCCCTGAATATTTGGTAGCACACAAATACTCCCAAGTGAAACGTCCAATCATTATTATGCAACGCACTTGTAAAACCATCTGCCGCTTCCACGCCATACGCTCGAGGGTCATCTAAATTATCCAAACGGTCATTGAAATACTTTCTCAACACAAACTCCGAACCCATTCCAATTCGCTTAGTTACATTAAACTTAAACCCAAATCCCAAAGGAATATTAAACGCCGACACCATGGAAGAACCAACCGAAGCCCCTTCCTTATCTTGCACTGGCGCTGTATATTCTCCATTAATAACCGACCCTGTAATTGTCGTGGGCTCAGGAAATGTGCTCGCCCCGACTCCTAGAGTCAAAAACGTAGATATATTGTGCGAAGAACTACCGATGAGATATGGCAAAAAGTTAAACTCATAGACAGCTGAGAGTTCCGACACCGACTTTGAAAATTCCCAATCTAAGTCGTCAAACTCTCCCACCCCATTTATTCCGCTAAACATACCACTCACCCGCACTGCATAACGGGGGTTAAAATTATATCGCATAAAAAATCCCATGGCATTTCCCATCGAACCTATCCGATCGACGTAAGTCATATCCCCCTGATATCCGGTCAAACCTCCCCACAAACCTAAATCCATAGTTGCCTGAGAGGGCTGTGCATAAGCCATCTTGCCACAAAGCAATACCAAAGACATCAACAAAAATCGTTTTGCTGAATATGCAGTATTTTTTATTCTCTGATTTAAAGTCATTTATAATCTTCTACTTATTATATTCTCGTGGGACTTGCCACCATGGCAGACAAAAGTAATATATTTCTATTAAGAACACAGAGTTGTGTTCATTAATAACTTTGATTAACGTTAAAATATACTCCTGTACGCATTCTTATGGGACAGGGGATATTTTGGGGGCTGAGAAATAAAAGATATTGAATTACGCAACTTGGTGTTTTTATAGGTCGAAAGCGACTTTGTTAAAAAATACATCTGTTGGTTAATGACAAAACTCGATTTCGGTGTTTGTTCTTGTCCATTGCAGACTGACAATAGACGTGGTCGAGCTCGATATACTCCATTGACAACTAGCAAAACTCATTTTCGCTGTCCGTTTATGTCCATTGCAGGCGAACAATAGACATGGTCGAACTCGACACACTCCATTGACAACTGACAAAACTCGTTTTCGGTGTCCATTCATGTCTATTGTCAGTCTGCAATGGAGATGGTTAAGTTCGAGCATCTTTATTGTCTATGCGTTCTTCTGGTGGATTGTCTGGCTGCTCGACAGCTTGAACAGCTGCAAACACGCAAGTGCCCAAACACAAAATGTATTTGGGCACTCAAGGAACTTCTAAAAAGAAGATTAACACACGCCTAAATTATTCGTCATTCATTGAAATCAAGAACTCCTCAATCGAACTAGCTCTCACCAAACGAGTGCGCAAGAACTCCATCGCTTCCACCGAGTTCATGTCAGCCAAATAATTCCTCAAAATATAAATCTTATCCATCACAGATTGCGACAACAGCGCATCGTCTCTACGCGTGCTCGAAGACACAATATCAACAGCTGGGAATATACGTTTATTCGAAAGCTTGCGGTCGAGCTGCAATTCCATATTACCCGTACCTTTAAACTCTTCAAAGATGACTTCATCCATTTTCGATCCTGTTTCGGTCAGCGCCGTAGCCAAGATTGTCAGCGAACCACCATCCTCAATATTACGTGCTGCACCAAAGAATCGCTTAGGCTTATGCAAAGCATTTGCATCGACCCCTCCCGAAAGCACCTTGCCCGAAGCTGGCGCAACTGTGTTATAGGCACGAGCCAAGCGAGTGATTGAATCAAGCAGCACCACCACATCATGACCACATTCAGTCAGGCGCTTAGCCTTTTCGAGCACCATATTGGCAACTCTCACATGACGTTCAGCAGGCTCATCAAAGGTCGATGAAATCACCTCTGCATTCACACTGCGAGCCATGTCTGTTACCTCTTCTGGTCGCTCATCAATAAGCAACACAATCATATATACCTCTGGATGATTATCAGCAATTGCATTGGCAATCTCCTTAAGAAGCATCGTCTTACCAGTCTTCGGAGGAGCCACAATCAATCCACGCTGCCCCTTTCCTATTGGCGCAAACAAATCAACCACACGAGCTGAAATATTGCCATGACCATTGCCCGTGATATTAAATTTTTCATTTGGGAAAAGCGGCGTGAGATGGTCGAATGGCACTCGGTCGCGAATATAATCCACCGAACGCCCATTAATAGACAACACTTTCAGCAGCGGAAAATATTTTTCGCCCTCGCGCGGAGGACGCACAGCACCGTGCACCGTGTCGCCTGTTTTCAGACCGAATGATTTGATCTGCGATTGCGACAAGTAAATATCATCTGGAGAACTCAAATAATTATAGTCACTCGAGCGAAGAAATCCATAACCATCAGGCATCACTTCAAGCACCCCAAAGTTAGTAATCAAATCCCCAAAATCATAGAGTGGCTCAGCTTTCTGACGATTTGCCTGTGGCTTCTGACGATTATTTTGATTTTTCTTATTATCCTGAGAAACTGTCTTTTCCGCATCCGCGGCATCCTCCACCACTGGCTCCATGGGCAATTCATTTTGCTCGGGCTGCACCTCCGACACTTCCTCCGCCTCTACACTAGGTGCTTCTGCCGCCTTCTCTTCCACTCGCTTGCGAGGTCGCTTAGGCTTACGCCCCCTCGCCTCACCTTCGCGCGCAGGCTTTGCCGATGTCGCGCTTTCCGCCTCTATCTCTGGCGCAGGCACTTCCAAAGGCTTCTCCGCTGGCTCTTCTATTTTTTCAGCCACCTTCTCTTCTGCTTTGACCTCTATTTTCACATTTCTCTCTTCACCTTTTTTCGGCGTCCGTCTCTTGTTGCGCTCATTTCTCTTCGGTTTTTCCTCTCCTGATTGCACTTGTTTTTCCGCTTGTTGCTCTGCCTGAACATCCAATATCTTATAAATTAGCTCTTCTTTTTTATAAGCATCTGGTCGCCTAATGTTCAAAGTTTTGGCTATTTCCTTTAACTCTGGAAGCAGCGTATTATCAAGGTCTTTCTTTACGTACATACTTTTTTTTGATTTGATGAGTGAAACACACTTTTTCCATGCGTGCTCTTTGTTGTTTGAAATGTTTTAAATCTGAATTTGCAAAATCAAGAATAGACTTCGCTAGAATTTCGGTGCAAGTATAAGCATTTAATATCAATCACAAAGCACATTCATTCTTTTTTTTGAAAAATTTACTCGCCTATCGGGTAATTACATTGTATTTGCCCACTATCAAACTATACGCAAATCTAGTCCACGATTGATTTCAAGGTGGTATAAAATAGTATTTCACCCCCCTTTATCACATTTTTTGCTCTTTTCATATCGAGCATTCTCTTAAAAATTGGCTACTTTGAAGCCAATATATAAAATAACAATGACTACAATTTCAAACAAAAACATTTGGATTACAGGCGCATCTTCGGGCATCGGCGAAGCCCTAGCTATCGCCTGTGCTAAAGAAGGAGCCTTCCCTATCCTCACTGCTCGAAATGTCGAAAAACTACAACGCATTCAAGCCGAATGCCTAAGATACACTAGTAAATGCTGGATATTTCCTGCCGACCTTTCTCAACTTGATGAAATCGACATACTATATAATAAGGTATTAAACGATTGTCAGCAAATTCACCTTTTGGTGAACAATGCAGGACGAAGCCAGCGTTCTTATGCCATCGACACACCTTTTTCAAACGACCAAGAGATTATGCAGTTGAACTTTTTTTCAGCCATAAAGCTCACAAAATTAGTATTAAAGCATATGCACAAGCAAAAAAATGGTCATATTATTGCGGTCGGAAGTATCACGGGTAAATTTGGATTTCCTATGCGCACTGCCTATGCCGCCTCAAAGCATGCCATTCAAGGCTTCTTTGAAGCTTTGCAGTGCGAATTAGCATCAGAACCAATCCGAGTTACCATCATACATCCGGGGCGCATTCAGACCAATATTTCGCTAAATGCACTCACCGAAAACGGTGAAGCATATAACAAAATGGACGATGGACAGGCAGGTGGAATGCCTGCCGATGTGTGTGCTCAGAAAATTATTAGCGCAATCAAACGAAATAAAAAAGAAGTATTGGTCGGGGGAAAAGAAACATTAATGGTGCGCATTCACCAATTCCTCCCTTGGCTATACTATAAAATAGCACCTAACATTAAAAATTAACACAACAATAAAAATATAAGCCGCCGCTTGCACTTTGCACTCGGCACTTCACACTTAAAAAACAACTAGATGAAGAAGAATATCTCTGGAATACAGCAAATAGGCATTGGCGTGAACAATGTCAAAGAAGCATGGAAGTGGTATCGCCAAGCTTTTGGCATGGATATCAACGTGTTTGAAGACACCGCTGTGGCTCGCCTGATGAAACACTACACCAACGGCAAAGAATGTGAAAGATATGCAGCCCTAGCCATGAACATGGAAGGTGGCGGCGGATTTGAAATCTGGGAACACACAAGCTTCAAAGCTCAAGCCCCAAAGTTTGACGTCCAACTAGGCGACACTGGCATTTTCATTGCCAAGATGAAATGCCGCGACGTTGAAAAAGCATATCGCTATCATCAAAACATGGGATGTACGCTACTTTCTGAGGTGCTAAAGAACCCTAGTGGCACACCTCATTATTTTCTGAAAGACCCCTACAACAACATCTTTGAAATCATTCACGACAGCTATTACTACAAAAAACAAAAATCAGTAACTGGAGGTGTGTCGGGAGCTATGATTGGGGTGAGCGACATGGAAAAAGCGCTTGAAGTCTATGCCGAGATATTGGAATACTCGGTGGTGGAATACGACAAAACAGACGTCTTCACCGACTTTGCAGGTCTGCCCGGTGGCACTCAAAAAGTGCGCCGAGTGCTCTTAAAACACAAAGCCCGCTCAGGAGCTTTCAGCAAGCTTTTCGGACCAACTCAAATTGAGCTTGTGCAAAGCCTCGAGCGCAAACCTAACTATATTTTCGAAGATCGCATTTGGGGCGAATTGGGCTATATTCACCTTTGCTTTGATGTGAATGGTATGGATGCACTTGAAAAAGAAGCGCTCGAAAAAGGGTATTCGTTCACTGCCAACAGTGCCAACAGTTTCGATATGGGCGTAGCTGCTGGTCATTTTGCCTATATCTCCGACCCCGACAATACACCCATTGAGTTTGTGGAAACTCACAAGCTCCCCATTATCGAGAAGTTAGGTTGGTATATGAATCTCAAAAATCGCAATCCCAAGAAACCGCTCCCCAATTGGATGGTAAACACGGTGTCATGGGGAAGAGTCAAGGATTAATCTCTTGATAACATATCAAAAAAAGAAAGAATGCAGTTTGCATTCTTTCTTTTTTTTGGAAGCATTCTTAGGAGAATTTCTAAGCTGGATTATCAGTCTCCTGACGATTTGATTCCTCGCGACGAGGACTATATTCACGAGAATTTCGACGGAAAATGCGTTTAATTTTACGCCACAAGTCGCTCAGCGTGTCAAAATCCTCTTGATAGCTCACCCCCACCCCCTGCTTATAGGGCGAAGTCTCATAGATGATGTTATTATTGGAGTGATTATACACTTTCATCTGCAATTTTCCATTCCTGCTCAAAGCAACCAACACATCGAAATCCCCCACAAAAGCGCTATTATCATTAGTAGCCGTCGTTCCTGTTGTATTGACATTATTGCTAATATTTCCATTGATAGTTACCCGATTATTAAAAAGCTGCGTGCTCAAGGCAAGCTCCACCTCATCATCTGTAATATCATTGCCGGGACGATAATTCACCCCTAAGTCAAAATTATCTGAAATCGCCGACAGCCAATTGGAGAGCTGATTGGAAAGCAACTCGCTAGTGGTTGTCCCCATAAGCGTTGTGCCAAATCCCGTGTATGTTCCTTGCAAATATTCGGGAGTATAGAAATTTCCCATCAACAAGAGCGAAAGCATTTGCCGATTTAAATCCTCTTCAGTGCTCATGTATTGGCGCAGTTCTTCTTGAATCCGATCTTCCACCGTCGGGAATTTGATATCAAAACTGATATTCGGATTGCTCAATTCCTCCTTCAGAATAATATAGCAACTCACTGGCACTCGCTGCGTAAAATCATAGCCATTATAATTATTCGCCACCAAATCACTCAACGGAGCTTTGACATTATAGATAGCCTTAATATTCAAATTAGCATCCAGAGGGTCGCCAGCCCATTTAATCGTACTTCCTTTTTCAATTGCAAACCGCTTATTGAAAATATTTTGCAGTGTGAAAAGATAATCTCCCCAAGTAGCTTCAAAATCGCCAAACATGCTAATATCAAAATTTTGATCAATGCCCACCTGCATACTTCCCTTTCCTCGCGCTTGGATAACATCGCCAATTTTAGAATTAAACACCAGCTGAAACTTTGCCTCAGGAGTAATATTGATATTAAATTTCATATCCAATTTCGATTGCAACTCTTGGGGGATAATCAAATTAGCAATACTCACCTCCTCTTTTTCATGATGCTCCACAAAGCTCAAAAAATTGTATATCTCCGCCTTTTCAGCATCCATAGGAACAAAGCTAATGTCGGTATTCGCTAGCGTCGTAGCCCTCCCCTCGATATCCACCTGCGTGCCTTTACCTGTGATTTTCACATTACCCCGCCCATAGGCTTTTCCAAAGAAAAGCTCATTATCAGCAGACGTGGTGTTGATAATCATCAGATTTGAAGAGTTCATCGTCAGGTCATACAGCATATTATTGAAATTGGTGTGCTTCAAAGAGCCATCAAGCGACCCCGTATGCCCTTCATCATCATAGAGGCGTATTCTATCAAAGATGATGGAATCTTGTCGAAATTTCACGGTGTCATCAAAATGATAATTCACATTGAGCGCATTGATAGCTATCTGCGCCTCTTCCGCCATCAAGTCTCCGTCAATCAGCAATTTCTTCTTGTGTCCATAAAACACGATATCACCCGAAGCAAATCCTTCAATATTTTTGAAAATACCACTCAGCATGGGAGATAAAAAGTTAAGAGATACCTTCTGCGCACTCACTGCAACATTCAGACTATCTGTTATTGGACTAAAATAAGCATCTGCATAAAGTTTTCCCTGCGTCTGCTGTATGTCGATCTGCGCTTCAATAGCTTCCTGCTTCTGATCCCAATTGCTCACTAGACTAATATCGCCCAAAAGCTCATTATTATAGACCAATTCGCTGACATTAAAGTCTCCCACAAAATACATATTGGAGAGCAAGCTATAAAAATCAACCTCACCGCTCATTGCTCCATCAAACCGGTGCTTCTGAGCTAAGAATGGATTAATATTTTTCAAGTCTATATTGTTGAGCTTCAACTTAACCACGTCAGTAGGCTCTTTGGAAGCAGTGCCACTGAGAGAGAACGACTGAAAACTATTATTGACCATAAAACCATTAATCGTCAATGTTTTTTCATTGGTCAAAACAGCTGTTGAAGGACTTATCTGCCACAAAACATCATTCAATCTAAAATTTGAACGATAATTAGTCAGTTTTATCGACTTATCCTCATTAAAATCTAGCTGATGAATCAGTTCCCCCCCATTCTTTTTATTCTCCACAGCTTCCCAAATCAGCTGATTACTAAATACATTCTGTGCCAAACTTGAATTTAGTGTAAACTGCAAAGGGACGTCCTGCTTGCCAATCAGAGCATCATGCAGCTTCAACTCAATATCAATCCCATTTGAGCTTTCAAGCGTTAGATTTGTTTGCCCCACTTGAAAAGAAGGTGTAAGAATCTTGCCCACCTGCCCATTGATTACTAAGCTACTGTTTGCCTCATCCACTCTTCCCAACACATATCCACTACTCACAGCAAGCGTCGGAAGAAAAGTATGCAAAACAGGTTGCATATTCTTTATGCGAAGGGTGAAGTCAAAGTTACTTTCCAATTCCATTTGCTTAGGCTTCTCAACAATGTTGGGCAAATAATGATGCAAAATATTTTGCATCGTTTTGTTGAGCTCCGAATAATTATAAATCCCATTCATCTGATAGTCGATATAATCCGACTCCACACTCAGCGTCTTAATCGAATCAATAGAGCTATGGATGATGATATTATCTAGGCTCAGCGTGTCGTACTCGGTGATGAAATAGCCTTCTGGCAATAGAACTTTTCCATATAAATGAGCAAAATCAACTCCACTAAAATTGGCATCCAAATGAAATGCAAGCTTTGCTTGCTGATATTTCGACATGAAGTTGAGCAGCTTGAGATCGGTCTGCTGACAATCGAGTGCAAATGCAAATTCGGGGTTTTTCTGACTCGCATTGGCTAGTCCGTTGAAATTTAACCGCAGGTTTTTATCATTTATCGCAAGCTCACCTTCAAAGAGATTTGGCTTCACCAAACCATTAAGGCTGATATTGCGATAGCAATATTTATTGTAGGTCAGCGAGTCAATCTCTCCCTCCACTTGTGCTTGCACAAATTTATTCTTACTATTGAGAATAGCACTTACCTTACCATTGAAGTTCGTAGAACCTAATTGCTCATTTTGCAGCAGCTTGCCCACTTTAAAGTTGGAAGTATTGATATGCCCTTTTGCCCGGATACCCTTGTTGTTCGTTGGCGAAAAAGATAAATCCCCTCTCACTATTCCATAGTTTGTTTCAAAGACTCCCTTTGCCTCAAAATCGCGCGTTGTGCCATCAAAGCTTCCGTCATATCTGACCACCCCAACCCCTTTGAGTATCTGATTCAATAAGTCATTGCTTGTGATAAGACGCGTGCTCATCAGTCCACTCAAGTCATCAAATTCAAGCGATGATTGGCGCAATTGCAATTGATATCTTGCTTCTTGAAAATTAGGCAATCCCGAGGCAAAGAAATCACAATCAATGCTCGTTTTATCGCCACGATAGAGCTGCATATTTTTCCCATGAATACTATCCAATCGCCCTGTTAATTCCCCCTTAATCTTGAAACTTCCCTCGGGATATTCTATGATAGGAATAAAATGAGCTAAATCATGCATGCTAATTTCGGTCGTGCCGAGGTTCAGCGAGATGTCCGCTTTCATCATCTTATCTCCGGTGGTCAATCGAGATTGGTCGATGCTTAGGTTTAAATCCTTGATTTGTGATTTCTCGGTAGCAATATTAAAATCCGACACCCGCAACAGATGACGCTTATTCATAAATCGAGCACTCAAATTCTCAATCTTAAAATCCTCACTTTGATATACCTTCAAATCATTGATTTCAAAATAGAGCGAATCGGGATTAAGCGTAAAATGGTGTGCCTCAAATTGAATATCTTGCAGCTTTATTTCCGAACTATTCTCATCATTCTCACTATAATGCACAATCAGCACATTGTTAAGCTCAAAGTTCTTACAACTGATATTCCAAAGGAATGAATTTAGCGTATCTCTTTTCCCAAAGGCTTCCAAGATAAATGCGAAATTACTCTCCCGATCCTTATTCAGCTTAGAATTAATGTCGCAATCAGAAAGCAACACCGACTCTAATTCGATTTCTTTGTGGCGAATACTGAAATCATCAATTGTCGCTGTCAGCTCTTTCACATAGATGAGCGTGTCGTTGGATTGGTCATTGATTTCCACACCTTGCAAGTGCAGTTTGTCAAAGAATGAATACTTCACACGCTCAATTGACACCTCGGTGTCTAAACGGCGACTAAGCTTTTCGGTGAACCGACTGACTAAAAGAGTCTGTACAGCACTAAAATGCATGAGCACATACAACGAGAAAAGCAGCGCAAAAATTGCGCCGCCAATCCAGAGTAATATTTTAATCAGTGTTTTAATAAAATTGGGGATTTCTGAAATCTACTTGATAGTCATCTCATCAATCAGATATCCAGCCCCTGCAAACTTATCAATGATAAACAAGGCATAGCGGATATCCACCATAATATTCCGACAACGGTCGGGGTCGAACATGATATCGCTCATTGTACCCTCCCAGCAGCGGTCGAAGTTGATACCAATCAACTCGCCATTAGCATTAATTGCTGGACTACCAGAGTTTCCTCCCGTGGTATGAATAGACGCGATGAACGCCACCGGCAAATTACCATCGGCAAGTGCATATCTGCCGTAATCAGCCGTTGCATGAAGTTTTTTCAATTGCTGAGGCACATTATAATCATAGATTTCGGGATTATCCTTAGCAATGATACCATCTAGGGTGGTGTAATGCTTATACTGCACACCGTCCAATGGCTCGTAGCCCTCTACTTTGCCATAAGCCACACGCATGGTGATATTGTTGGCATCAGGATAGATGCGTTCATCCTTTTTCATTGCCATAATTCCAGCCATATATTGTTTTTCGAGCGATTTAATCTGCGTATCGAAATTCACATACGGAGCGCGCACTTTATAATAGCCATCCATCAAAGCTTCATTCAGGCGCACCATTGGGTCTTTATCTATCGTGGTTTTGCTATTCAGTTTTGCAATCCACGCATTCACCAATTCCTGATTAGTAAACATCGACTTCCGATATACCCTATCAAGCAATTTAGCATCGTCATAATTCTGCATCAGCTTCACAAAAGCCTCGGGCAGATACTCTTCGCTCAAGCCGTCATTTAGCATGTGCATCAATGCCACAAACACATCAGCATCGGTAGCTGCGTCATAATCTTTGAAGTGCGCATCAGCTGCTTTTTGCAGTTTAACTTTGAGGGCTTCGATTTCTTCCGCTGATTTATCAGCAATTCCTTTCGTCATTCCCTGAGCCTTTCTGACAAAGTCTAGCGCATCTGTTCCCGAATACCATGTTTCCAGATAATAGTTGTAGGCTTTCGCCACGGGCACAAACTTCGCATAAAGTTTATCAAGCTCGGGCAACACCTGTGCATAGAGCTGCTTGTTTTCTTTTGATTTATTTGCCCAGAGCGCAAATTCTGCTTCGCTTCTTTCTTTCTTTTTCACCGCATCAAGGCGTTTCAATCCCTTGATTTCGCCTTGCCATTTTTTCCAGCCATTTGCCACCGAAGCATATTTAGCTGAATACTTAATGCGCACTTCGGCATCAGCATTCATATGCTGCTTCATAATGGCAAGCTTTTGAGTGCGAATGTCCACTTTCAACGGATCTATCTGACTCATGATCATATCCACCGCATAGGAAGGCAGGTATTCATCAGTACTTCCGGGGAAGCCAAATACCATCACAAAATCTTCGGGCTGCACACCTCCAAGCGAAATTGGGAAATGTGATTTGGGTTGATAGGGCACATTGTCTTCGGCATAGCCAGCAGGCTCATTGTTTTTATTGGCATAAACACGGAAGACCGAGAAATCGCCTGTGTGGCGAGGCCACATCCAATTGTCGGTGTCGCCACCAAACTTGCCTATAGCCGAGGGAGGAGCCCCCACCAAGCGCACATCTTTGAATACATTATAGACATAAATGAAATATTGATTGCCTTTAAAAAGAGGTTTCACCACGGCATCAATAAACTCATTTGTTTCGACTTCTTTTTCTAGCTTAGCTATGTTTTGCTTGATTTTGTCATTCTTTTCTGTCAATGATAAGCCCTCAGTTTCTGCAAACACCAATTCCGACACATCATCCATACGCTCCAAGAAGCGCACCTCCAAACCGGGATTTGGCAATTCTTCACTGCGGCTCTTCGCCCAAAAACCATCGGTGAGGTAATCATGCTCCAACGATGAATGCGCTTGAATCTGCCCATAACCACAATGGTGGTTAGTGAAAAGCAATCCTTGGTCTGACACCATCTCGCCAGTGCAACCTCTGCCAAACATCACCACTGCATCTTTCATGCTGTTTTGGTTCACACTATACACATCTTCAGCTGTGAGCTTAAAACCCATTTGCTGCATTTCTTCAATGTTGTACTTCTTCAAAAGGCTCGGAATCCACATTCCTTCGTTTGCCATTGTGGCAAGACTAAGGCTTACGAATAAGCCCAAAACTAAAATCTTTCTATTCATCATTATTTTTTAATCTCTATATTAAATGGAAATTCATCATATCCCACCACTACGGTAACTGTTCCTTCGGCATAGCACGCCACTTCATAAGGGTCGAAGATAAACTTCACGCCTTCGTTGGTTATCTGAAACTTCGACAAACTCTCTGGATCTTGCAAATCGTTGTACAACCCTCTCCCTTTCATAGCATCGTCAGTCCACGGGGAAGCAACCTTTTCTTTAATTTTCGCTTTCACAAGCTCTATTAGCCTCTTCGAACTTCTGTTAAAAAGCGCATCAGTGTCGATGAATTGATTATTTTGCACATCATAGTTAAAGATCTCGTTGTTCGTCATGCCATGCACACCGCCCATATCGTAGTAGCAGTCCATATTCACCGATATATAGCGTCCTGCCACCACTTCACTATTGCTGACAATATTCACTTTATAAGGGCGAAACCATTTCTTATTCATGTGCGCTGCCGATTCTGTTTTGCATTCCGAGAAATAATCGTCCACCACAGTAGAGATCGAAACATCCAAGGTGTCAATCCCAAAAATTGGATATTGTGCATGAAGACTATATTGCGCATTATCTTCATCAATATGCATATCGGTGAATTTAAGCTCTTTCGGCTGCTTACAAGCCACTAAAAGCAATGAAAGAAGTGCAAAGTGCGAAGTGCGAAGTGCGGGGCGCCAAGTTCTAAGTGCGAAGCTCCAAGTGCGAAGCACTATTCGTAATTCGTAATTCATAATTCGTAATTGACTAAAATTCTTTCAACGCATGATATAATTTATGCACCGGCAAGCCCATCACATTATAAAATGAACCTTCGATTTTACTCACCGCCACAAAGCCAATCCACTCTTGAATGCCATAAGCACCTGCCTTGTCCATCGGCTGATATTTATCGACATAGTAATTGATTTCCTCGTCGGTGAGTTCTTCAAACCACACTTCCGTCACAGCATGAAACGAACGTTTCTTTGCTTTCGAGAGAAGTGTTACGCCCGTAATCACTTCGTGCTGACTGCCTGCAAGCGAGCGAATCATCGCACAAGCTTCCCCCCGATTAGCCGGCTTGCCCAACACGTCGCCCTCTTTCCACACAATGGTGTCAGCGGAGATAATCAGCTCATCATCAGCCATGGTTTCCGCCAAGGCTTCGGCTTTGAGTTCTGAAAGAAACTCAGGAATGGCAGTCATGCCCAAGTTTTCAGGATAGACTTCATCGACACTTGCTGGGCGAACGGTGAAGCTCAAGCCTAGCTCTTTCAATAATTCTTGTCGGCGTGGCGATGCCGAAGCAAGCACCACACGATAGTTTGATAAGTTTTCTAACATTAGGTTGATCTCCATGTAAATGCGTTTTCATTCAGCCAAATACCTTGTGCGCGCATCACCTGCTCAATCACATCACGCACACATCCTCGCCCACCTTTCTTCGACGATATATAGCTTGCCGCAGCTTTCACCTCATCGCAGGCATCTTTGGGGCAGCAGGGGAAACCCACCAACTGCATCACTTTCAAATCAATCAAGTCATCACCCATATAAAGCATATCTTCGAGGGCTATGCCCACCGTGTCGGCATACTCATAGAGCACTTTCACTTTGTCTTCGGCCGCCATATAGATGTGCTGCGCCCCCACTTTCTGATAGCGCAAGCGCACAGGTTCGGTATTTCCTCCAGTGATAATCGCCACTTGCATGCCCATGCCCACAGCATTGCGGATGGCAAAGCCATCTTTCACATTGGTGGTGCGCATCGGCACTCCATTAGCGTCTAGCGGACTGGTATCTTCGGAAAGCACCCCATCTACATCGAAGATGAGGGCTTTAATAGTTTTCAATTTATCTTTAATCATTTCTTTTGTTTTTTTTGGCGGTGCCTGATGGCGCGGTGCTTCGCGCTTTGCCTACGGCGGCGAATCCAAAGCTTAAAAGCGCCGCTGGCAAATCTTACCCGACACAAAATTATATAATTCTTGCCAATCTGCCTTATCTTTTAGGAAATTAAGGGTTTATTCAATTCAACACTTAACTACACGTCCTAAATTATCAAAGAAATCTTCCACATCACGATGAATTTCATCGGAAGTCATTGCACTAGCAATTGCTTGACGATTAATTATCACTTCACCATTACTTTCTCTTTTTAATCGCTCAAACAAGCTATTCCTGTTTTCAAAAAGGAGCTTCTTACCATCTAGCACCTTAAAGATGGAAGCATCTAACTCTTTCCAAGAAGCACCTTGTGGAAGTGTGAGGTTCTCGCTTGCAAAAAAAGAATCAATTAACTGAGCATATTTCTGACCAAATAAATCCTCATCTAGATTTCCAATGTTCAACGCTATGGCAACTGCCCTTTTCCATGCCGAAGAAACCAGCAAATAATTATCAGTATTTTTTCGCTTCCACTCATTCATTGTAAATTGATTGTTTGGTGGATTTATTGCCACTTCATCCCCATCATAATCTAAAACAATAACTCTTTCTACATCTGGATTTATTTGCTTCAGAGCCCTGAAGTGGCTATCTGATTTAGCCTGCATCTCTTTTTTCGTAGCCCCCCCCAACACATAAGGATAAAACTTCTGAAAAGCATTATTTCTGCCTAAGATATTCGACCAACACGAAAGCAACCGCTCGTCATCTTCACCCTCCAAATACAAAATATAGGGATTCTCTCGTGTGCGGACAACATCCATATTATCCACATCGCTCAGCGCAGTCAAAACTTCAGAACTCGACGTAATTCGCTTCGGCTTCCCCGACAGCATCGAAACAATCGACGACACTTCCACACCTTTGATAAATTCTTCGGAATGAGTGGCAATGATAAATTGCTTACTGCTCTTAGCTTTGAAATAATTTACCACTTGCCTTTGCAAATTGACATGCAAATGCGCATCTGGCTCATCAAAAAGAATCGTCGTTACATCTGGATAGCCATAGGCAAAAGCCATCAAAGTCAATATCTGGTGGAAGCCACTCCCCCCAGAAATAATATCAAATGCTTTCCTACTGGATTTATATTCCGCTGTTATTTCGGTGCTAATGCCCTTTTCATATTCCAACAGTTGCAAATCAATGCCAAACCATTCTTTAATTCGAGCAATAATTTCTTTCCAATCTTCATTCTCTTGGATTGACTGATAGTCCCGATCAATCACTCGAAATAAAAGATTTCGCAAAACAGAGCCTGGTTGTGCTTTTCCAATTTGTTGGCGCACATTGCCATCATCCATCCATTGCTCATGCGGTTCTAGCCCCGAGAAAGGAGGCACATAAACCACCCGGGGAAAGCTTGGCATATTGCTTTTCTCATTGAAATTAGCCCATTCACCTTGGGGGATGGCAAAGACGGCTTGTGGCGATTGATAGCGCAGCTGAACACATAGATTCTGCTCCACATTTTTTTCATCACGCCAATACACGTCAATTTCGATATAGATATATTGCTGTGCCTTACCACTTTTCTTTGAGGAATCATCTTTATACTCCCTGTCAGTTCGGTCTGTCCACAACAAGTTGAACTCAGGCAGCGGCAAAGCCGTAAAGTTTGGCAAAACCACCTGAATCCCTCGACTGCCTTTCCGCTTTGTCAAGCGAAACCGATCCACACAATACTGCCAAATAGCCATCGCCTGCAAAGCCGTACTCTTCCCACTATTGTTAGCACCAACAATTAAATCGAACCTATTAAAATCAAATACCTCCTCACGAATGCTTTTGAAGTTTTTTAGTATTAGCTTATGTATCATAGTTGTTTTTCAAGGATTAATTAGTTATTCCGCTTCAACATCAGCAGCATATTTTATCACCAATTCATCTTCAAAACCGAAAATTGTCAATGCGTATTTTATTCTATCAAACTTCCCATTATTGTCAATATTCCCTTCAATAAAATAAGTATCATTCAGTGGCATCTCTTGCCTTAAACCATCTTCTTTCGGATTATTCGACAAACTAATTTTTGGCGCAATATCTGACTTGAAAAAGATTTCTGGCTGCAACTCAAACAACTTCTTAAACAATTCATGATATAACTTAGCTACTTGTGTAACCTCTAACTTTTGATCGAAGAATACAGCATACTCCAACTTTTTAAACCGCGGTTCCTCCGCATCAAATATATTAACTTCTTCGCTTCCTCCTGACTCTATACTTATTTGAGGATACTCCCAAATCTGCAAGAAACGTTCTGATAGGGCTTTGATTCTTTCTTCCACTTCCATTCTTCCCCATTTTTCCTTATCTTTCAAATCTCGATTCAACCAAAGGCGACTATATCTGTACCCTTGCTCTTTGCCATCAACATTAAGGTCTCTCTTTTCTGCAAAATATTTATTGCTCAATTTCCCATTGTAACCCGATAAAGTTAAATTACCAATCGTATTTAAATAGTTCTCTTTGATGAATTCATATTCTTCCTGCCCTAATTCAATCTTCCATTTGGGATCTGGATTTTGAGGAAATATATGCTCTATCGTAATATCTGAATCCCCAGCAATTGAAACACACTCTTTGTTGTTAAAATTCTCAAGCCGTTCTAATAGATAAATTCTATTTTTAGGCTTGATGTTATACACATCTTTTTCCTTTAATGTATTCAACACCTCGGTATCTTTCGGAAACCGCTGTGTCCGTGAAAGGCTCAATAGTATTTTCTGTATGGAAAACAAATAATTATTAACATCAAAATCCTTATGATAGTACAACCCCATAAAGATTTTATTTAAAGCATTCGTTGGCAATCCCAAAATAAACCTCCGCAAGACATCCTAAATCTCACTATTGCCTATAAACAAGGATGTTACGAAAAATATCTTCTTAACAGGTAACGATTTAGAAACGAGCGAAGTTCATTATTTTACCTCGCTTTGCTTTTGCGCAAACACAAAGAACGACTTATGACTGCAAATATAGGAAAGTTTGTTTAGTGAGAAAAATATGGAAGAATTTTCTAAGTTTTTATCGCAAAGGAATTAGATATTAGTGAACGAACCATTCGCAGGGAGCTTTAAAATTCCCCTACAGCACTGTGTCTGACTTAATCCTCTTCCTT
>JBKECD010000047.1:0-4266 GCA_047974225.1 Mangrovibacterium sp. | reverse complement strand
CTTCTTGAAAGGCTCAATCTGTACATAAATCTCACGAATCAGCTCCATGTTTTCCTCCACCGTTGTGCCAAACACCGTGGCGAAGAATTTCAAATTTTCCTCGATGCTCAAATCTTGATAGAGTGAGAACCGCCCGGGCATATAGCCCAAGATATTGCGGATTGCCTGATAGTCATTCACCACATCAAGCCCCTCAATCGAAGCCGAACCGCTATCCGCCAAAAGCAAGGTAGTGAGGATGCGGAAGATGCTCGTCTTCCCTGCCCCATCGGGACCAATCAAGCCGAAGAGTTCGCCCCTTTTCACCTGAAAAGAAACGTTTTTCACCGCTTCAAGCTCGCCATAAGATTTCGATATGTTGTTTAGTGTAATCATAAAGCCCCCTCTATCTAAAGCCCCCTCCCAACCTCCCCCTTGGGGGAGGGGTTAAAGGCACTAGGTTTATTCATTTATATCTATTTACTGCATATTTGTGGTTTTAGTCCCTCCCCTTGGGAAGGCTAGGAGGGGCTTTAGTTGGAGGGGGCTAACTCCACTTCCCCATACATTCCAATTTTCAAACGTCCGTCATTTTTCACTCGCACCTTGAAGGCATACACCAGATTGGCACGCTCGTCTTTGGTGGGAATGTTTTTAGGCGAAAACTCCGCTTTGGCTGAAATCCAACTGACTTCACCGGTATAATATTTATAGTCCTTTTCTGCGGAATCAATGCGCACCGACACTTCATCACCCAGCTTGATGCTTGCCAATTGTGCTCCTGTCAGATAAGCCCGAAGTTCGAGTGTCGAAACATCCGCAATCTTATAGAGCGGCTTGCCGATGGTCTGCATCTCGCCAGCTAGCGCATAGTTCACCAGCACGGTGCCATCAATCGGATTGCTGATAGTGGCACGATTGATTTCCTCTTGAATGCGAGCCACCGCCTTTTCCAAAGCTGCCTTTTCGCTGAGGATGCTGCGGTTTTGAGCGTTACTATTGTAAGTATTCAACTTCAATTGCTGCTTGGTCACTTCAATTTGCGAAGCGAGTTGCACAATCGAAGCTTTGAGGTCATCGTGCTGCTTGATGGTGGCGGCTTCGGAATCGAGCAGCTTCTCGGTGCGAAGCAATTCACGGTTGAGCTGCTTGAGCTGAAGTTCTTGCACTGTTATTTGTCGGCGCACCAG
Organism: Mangrovibacterium sp.; assembly: GCA_047974225.1. Lineage (GTDB taxonomy): Bacteria > Bacteroidota > Bacteroidia > Bacteroidales > Prolixibacteraceae > JBKEDC01. Next base: position 3,097 of record JBKECD010000047.1, on the reverse strand, counting down.
CTCGGCTTGTGTTTCGGGATTATAAATCTTTTCATCGAGCGATGCCAAGCTCGCCTCGGTCTGTTCCTTTTGCAGTTGAAGGAGAGCGACATCAATCTGCCCCACGCGTTGCCCCGGTGTGAGTGCCATGCCTTCCACCACATCATATTGCAACAGCACGCCATTTTGCTGAGCTGACACCATCACTTCATCGGCTTCAAAATAGCCCGAAGCATCGAAATCCGAACTGCCACATGCGCTGCACAGGGCAGTCATTGCTATGGCTATTGATAACTTTTTCATATTTCTTGATTTAAGCCCCTCCCAACCTCCCCGAGGGGGAGGGGTAAAGGCACTGGGTTTATTTATTAATATTGAAAACAGCTAATCCCTAATGACCAGCCACTAAAAACTTTCGCTGAATCTGCGCTTGTAATAATTGTATTTCATGCAGGCTGCGTTGCTCTTGTGCGTCTTGCTCGGCATTGAGCTTCTGAATATATTCGTGAGTGCTAATCACGCCATTTGCCAACTGACTTTCGGCAGCTTTCAGCACCGAGCTGCGCAAAGCAATTAGCTCCTCATCTTGCGCCAGCAATTGTTGAAACTTCATCACCTGTTCATCTTGCTGCGCCAAGTCTAGGCGAGTGTTGAAAAGAAAACTTTCTAAATCAGTCTGTGCCATTTCACGTTGCACATGGATTTTCTTCCGACTGTTGCCCAGTGTATATAGTCCGCTCAGCGACCAATTCAAGCTTGCGCCCACCGACCAACTGCCCATTTGCCCTTCGACATTCAAATCATTGCCCATGCCCGACAAGTCGGCATTGATGTGGCTCAATCCGCCATTGGCATAAGCTCCTAATTTAGGGTGAAAGCTTGTGCGCAACTGCTTTTCTTGAATCGAAAGCAAGTCTTGCTGATATTGAAAAGCGAGCAATTCAGGGCGGTTGATTTCAGCCTTGCCCTGCCAAGGAGTCGGCTTTTCGAGCTCCGTGCCTGCTGCTAGTTCCTCCCCCATGAAGAGCGACAAAACTGCCAAATATCCTCGGCGATTAGACGCTGCTTCGGTCTGCTTCATCTTCAAATTGAGCAGCTCCACTTTCAGCTCATCGAGCTGACTAGGCAGTGCCACGCCATTTGCCACCGCTGCTTCCACTTGCTTCGCTTTGCTCGTCAATGTTTCTTGGGCTAGTTGCAATTGCTTCAGCTGCGCATCAAAAAGCAAAATTCCAAAATAAATCTGATTGATGCGCTGGTTAATCGAGTAAAGCTCGCTTTCCAGCTGCTGCGTTTGTAGTTTCGCTTGCGCCTCGCTAATTTTCTTCCGATAGTGCGTTTCTCCGCCATCATAGATTTGCTGACTCACCTGTGCTTGCACGCCATATTGCGCATTGGTGAGCGCAATTTCTTGGGTGTCGGCTTCCACATCATAGGCAGAATAAGCGCCCGAAGCGGAAAGGTTCAGTTGAGGAAGATAGCGGCGATTGGCATTGCGAATGTCAAATTCGCTTGACTTGGCAATCAAGTCGAGCTTCGCAATTGCGGGATAATTCAGGCGAGCCGCTGCCCGACAAGAATCAAGCGTGAGCGGATCGCTTTGCGCCCCCGCATTTCCGCCCCAAAGGAGCAGCAGAAACAAAGGCAGCAGATGCTTAAATGAGTGCGACATAAATTCAATTTATTGAGTTGGTCATTTGTTTAATTTGAGTGCGAAATTCTGCATTTCCCATCTCTCACACTGCAAACATAGAACTTATTTTTGAAAGTTTATTCATTTGAATGAAAACATTTAGTCAAATGATTAAAAAACAAAGGTGAGCTAGGTTTTAGAGAGGCTTGGCGTCCCGAGTTCAGTCATTCGCTATCCCCTTAAGCATTGGAGCAGCGAGGAAAACAAGGCATATTATTGAGCGGAAGGATTGGGTGAATTGTTTCATCGCCCTATCATTTGGGGCAAATATGCCAATTCGCCCACGAATAGTTGTCATCCGACATGTTGAAAGCCCAAAGGCGAAGCAATCCCCAAGTCATCCGACCCGTTGCCATGCATAAATATACGGTGCAGACAAGCAATCTTTGCGAAAGAAGGATAGTCTGCACTCTGCAATGTAAAATCTGGTAAACAAGAAAGGCAGTCTGCACGTTGCAATGTGAAATAAATCTAACGAGAAAGACTTGCTGCACCGTGCAGTAAGCCTTTCTTTGCGAAAGATTACTCTGCTGCACGGTGCAGCAGGTCTATCTTTGCCAAAGATGCGTTGTCTGCATGCTGCGGCAAGTCTATCTTTGGCAAAGAAAGCATGACTTCATCGTGAAATGTTGTTGCAAAGCAAATGAAATCAGCACGCTAAAGTCTTTTCAATAAAATTTCACTAATGAATATGTAGTGTGTTTTTATGCGTTTTGCTGAATAATTATTCAGCAAACTTCGGCAGAAAAGGCAGCCTTTGAGGTGCTTTTCCTGAAATAAATCTCCTATATTTGCATATTGCAAAGATACAAAACTCAACTCACACCATGTCAATCCACAAACTCGACCTCCAATCCCCTGATTTAGTGAATGTAAACCTCGAAAAGCTTGCTGCACTTTTCCCCAATTGCATCACCGAAAGTGCCAATGGCAAAGCCGTTGATTTCGACCTCCTAAAGCAGGAGCTTGCGCACCAAGTGGTGGAGGGAAATAAGGAAAGATATACACTCAATTGGCCCGGCAAGCGCGAGGCGATTCTCACTGCTAACACACCAAGCACAAAGACCTTACGCCCCGTGCGTGAGGATTCCGTAGATTTCGACACCACCGAAAACTTATATCTGGAGGGCGACAATCTCGAAGTCTTGAAGCTTCTCCAAGAGAGTTATCTCGGCAAGGTGAAGATGATTTATATCGACCCACCCTACAACACCGGCAAGGATTTTGTCTATCGCGACAATTTCACCCAAGATGCAGCGGAATATGCCGAAGAAAGCGGTCAAGTGGACGAATATGGCATCCGCATGCAGGTGAACCCCGACACCGCCGGGCGATACCACTCCGATTGGCTATCCATGATGTATCCTAGACTTAAACTAGCTCGAAATTTACTGACGGAGGATGGCGTGATTTTTATTTCTATTG
>JBKECD010000138.1:0-2509 GCA_047974225.1 Mangrovibacterium sp. | reverse complement strand
GCTGTCGAGGTGAATCGGGTTTTTAATGAGAACTTGGATATGCTTATTAAAGGCGATTTAGAGGATGGGTTTGTGTTTGACATGGGTATGCCGAGTGATGCTTTACTGATGGGCGGATTGCCTAATTTGCCGATTGAGCTTAGCGCAGAGCGGTTGGAGCGCAAATCTAAACAAGATAATCACGAGTTTAAGTTATCGAATTTGAAGAATTTACCTGACGCTATTGCCAATCCGATTATGGTTTTTGATAGCACAAAAGGTGATAATACTAAGGTTGTGCTGACAGAATTGGAGCATAAGGGTAGTAATTATGTGGTGGTAGCAAGGGCTGGTGCTGGCGAAAGAGGGCGGAATATTGATGTGCAGATAAATGATATTAGAAGCATTTACCCAAAAGACCATTTTAATGGCGTGTTGGATTGGATAAATAGCAAAGATGGATTGTTGAAATATGCGAACAAAGAAAAAGCTTTGAACTATATTTCGAACCAATCGACCAATTTGATTGGAGTTGGAAATAATGCTCAAAGCTTAAATTCAGCCACAAAGAAAATAGAAAATTTTGATAATAACAAGGATTTAGTTCGATTTAAGATTTTAAATCCTTTCGACAAAAGCGGAAAGCCTATTGGAAGTGCTAACTTGAAGCGTGTTGGTGATGATATTCGCATTGGTAGGAAACCAAAGGAAGGAGAGAAAGATAATCGGGTGAGTTTCGGAAGGCGAGCTTTCCAAGATAGAATGCTTCCTGCAAGGCGAGTTATTGATGAGGTCGTGGCACGAGGTGGCAATATGAATGATGTAACGAACTTTTATCGGGCGGAGAATCTAAGTCATGGTCGGGCTATGGTTTTGAATGAGAAGTATAATAAGGAGCATTGGGACGTATTGGCTAAGAAAGTGAACGCTATCTTTAAGGAGAAGCAGGGTCGTAACAAGGATAAACATGAGGAATTGAATAAGTATCTCCAAGCGAAGCATGCTAGAGAGCGCAACGCCTACATCGCACACAAGAAAGGCGAGGCGGTTATTGATACTATAACGAATTATTCGGGCTTTACAAACTTTGAAGCGCAGCAGGTGATTGATGCCTATGAGAATGGCTTGGATAGTTCGCTGATAGCTGATTTATGGAATCAGATAAGGGCAAACAATAAATTTACGCTTGATTTGCAGTTGAATTATGGCATGATAAGTCGTGATGTTTATGATGAGATTAATAATCGAGGTTGGGAACATTACGTTCCGCTTAAAGGGTGGGACGAAGCGGACACGATAGACGATTATGATTTTAGCTATTCGCAGAAGTATGGCGTTAATCGAGGAAAGGTTAGCCGTGCGCAGGCAGCAGCTTTGATTAGTCGAGCAAAGAATGAAGAGCAGTTGAAAGGGTTGAAGATTGATAACGACCCTGAATTGGAGCAGATGCTAAGAGATAGGTTTGGTTCAACAGAGGGAAATGACACAAATTTTAGGAGTGATAACGAAAAAAACAATACATTTGCAGAAGATGAAAACACCAACAACACCAACAACACCAACAACAACACCAACAACAACACCAACAACAACAACACCAACAACAACAACAACAACAACAACCGAAGAGAGACCCGACTGGATAACTCCGGAGCAATGGAAAGCCGTGCCATCGATAAAGTGGTGGGAAGACCGGAGAGCCGGAGCGGAATACATAAGGCAATCCAAGCCAGTAACAGCGGAGGAAGCCAAGACGCAATTCTCTCGATTGAGGAACGAGAAGAACTGGAGTCAAGGGGAATAAACCCTGATTGGGATTCTCGTAAATTCAATAAGGTACTTGCAGAGAATGCTCAAAAAAATGATGTTCTTTTAAGTCAAGATTATCTTGATGACAAGATTCTACTTCACGACAAAAAAGCTCGAGGCACATCTGAAAATGATGTTTACCTTAATGCTGACGGGCGCACTGTAACAAAGGTAAATGATTTATCGTATGTAAGGAGTGATGAGCTTACCGAGAACCTAAACGCTATAATTGACCGATTAGCAGCGCATAATGAATTATTTCCTGAGGTTGCTTATGATGTAAAGGGTTTTATTATCAACAAAGACGGTAAGGTGTCGTTGGTAATGGAGCAGCCATATATTACTAATGCTGAGAATGCATCAAAAGAGGACATAGACAACTACCTTTCTGAAAGGGGTTTTACGCTTGATGGCAATAGAGGTTGGAGTAATGGTCATAATGTATGGACTAATGAGACTCATGAATTATTTGACGCTCGACCTGCAAATGTGCTTAAAGACAAGGACGGCAGGCTATATTTTATCGACACCTACCCTCACTCAAAATCTTATTTGGAGAATACCGAAAACTCACAAAGCGAGTCTGACAAAACGCCTACCCCACCGATTAACATTACAGAGCAGAGCCATGCAAGCATGAAAGACAGTGATAAGGTGGAAGCTGCACTTAATAGCGGAGGATTTGAAAAAGAATCAAGTAATTCCGCCGAAATCGAATCGG
>JBKECD010000061.1:0-8970 GCA_047974225.1 Mangrovibacterium sp. | reverse complement strand
CCATCTTGGGGCTTTGAAACAAAACAAGATGAAAATGAATTGATCTATAAAATGATTGAAGAATCAAAGGCAACAGTGGTATTAGTTGGCGTTAGTGCTCCAAAGCAGGAGAAATGGATTTTCACACATAAAGATAAAATGCCATCAGTAAAAATTTGGATGGCACTAGGAGCTACTATAGATTTTGAAGCAGGAAATTGTCGAAGAGCACCGAAGATTTATCAGGTTATGGCAATAGAATGGCTTTATCGAATATTTCAAACACCTAAGAAGATTATTCCTAGGGTTATGAGAGATTTATATTTTTTTTGGCCTTTCTTCAAGCAACTTATAGGGTTATACCGAAATCCGTTTAAAGAATAGATCCACACCAATCAGAGATAGCTCAATATGTAGAGAATGAAAACTTTGCATTAGTCTGTTGGGATTTGAAGAATCTAGGGGATTGTATTGCATCTATTCAGACAGTGGAATTTAAACCATACGCAAAGGAGTCTTTTTTTCTTAAAGATAAGGTGCTTGATTTTATAAGGGGGGCTTTAGAGAAGTAACATTCGTGCTAATGTGATAATGAGATAATTAAAGGAAACAGCCTTCGGGCTGTTTTTTTGTTTGTGGTAGAGACGCACACCCCCAGATGAATCTGGGGGTTATGCACAGTCAAGTCCGCTGGACTTGTTTCTGTGGTTTCTGTGGTTTCTGTGGTTGATATTCTTGCGAGCTGGGGCTCGCAAGTTCCCAGTAAACCTTTGAGGTTTGGGAAACCAGGTTTGGGAAAATGTGCTAATACGGTAATGAAAGGCAGCCTTCGGGCTGTTTTTTTGTTTGTGGTAGAGACGCAAGCACCCCCAGATGAATCTGGGGGTTATGCACAGTCAAGTCCGCTGGACTTGTTTCGGTGGTTTCGGTGGTTTCGGTGGTTGATATTCTTGCGAGCTGGGGCTCGCAAGTTCCCAGTGGGGGGGCGAAAATCCAAAAATCCAATATCCGAAAATCCGTCATCCGAAAATCCGAGATTGTTTTGTATCTTTGTGGGGAGAATCGAAAATGAAGAACTAGCTATGAATGATATTATACAGGATTTCCAAGAGGTGCAAGCGATTATTTCTTTTCATAGAGAGCGTGCGTATCGAGCGGTCAATGAGGAAATGATACTGACAAATTGGGAGATTGGAAAGTATGTTTCAGCAAAATTAAAAAAATCGGATTGGGGGAAAGGAGTGGTAGATGGTTTAGTGTCTTTTTTGAAACAGTCGCAGCCAGACTTAATGGGATTCAATCGGAGGAATATTTATCGAATGGTTCGATTTTATGATACGTATGGTTCGATTGAATTTAGTGGGATTGTGTCAGCATTGCCGACACAAATAGAAGAGACAACGGTGTTGTCGCTATTAACTTTAGTCAATTGGACATCGCACTTGGAAATTTTAAGTGGGTGCAAGCAGGCAGAGGAGCGTATATTTTATATGATGTTGTCTCATCAAGAGAAACTGACTTATCGGGAATTGCGACGGCAGATAGAAGTGGGAGTCTATGAACGAAGCCTCTTAGGAGAGCAGCGGCAATCGATCAGGTTGAAAGAAGAATATCCGTCAGCAACTCAATTATTCAAGGATAGCTATATGGTTGATTTTTTAGATCTGCCTAAAAGTTATAATGAAAAGGATTTGCAGCAAGGTCTGATAGCGCAGATGAGAGATTTTATTCTTGATTTGGGCAGAGATTTTATTTTCATGGGGCACGAATATCGCTTGCAGGTGGGTATGACGGATTACAAGGTTGATTTGTTGTTTTTCCATAGGGAGTTGCAATGTTTGGTTGCAATGGAACTAAAGACGACGAAGTTTAAACCGGAGTATATGGGGCAATTGGATTTCTACTTGGAGGCACTCGATCGAGACGTGCGCAAGCCAAATGAAAATCCAAGTATTGGTATCTTGCTTTGCAAGAGTGCGGATAATGAGGCTGTAGAATATAGTTTGAGCCGAAGTTTGAGTCCTACGATGGTGTCGGAGTATAAGCAAAAATTAATACCTAAGGATGTGTTAAGGACGCATCTGCGTGAATATTATGAGCAGATGCTAATGCGATAATGAAAAACAGCCTTCGGGCTGTTTTTTTGTTTGGGGGTTGTAGAGACGCACGGCCGTGCGTCTCTACGGGTTTCGGTGGTTTCGGTGGTTTCGGTGGTTGATATTCTTGCGAGCTGGGGCTCGCAAGTTCCCAGTGGGGGGGGGCGAAAATCCGAAAATCTAAAATCCGAGATTGTTTTGTATCTTTGTGGGGAGAATCGAAAATGAAGAACTAGCTATGAATGATATTATACAGGATCAAGAATATCGCTAATGGATTGGTGCATTGAAGTCGAAGATTCAGTCTGCGAGAGTAAAGGTCGCACTGAGCATCAATTCGCAATTGCTTGAATTGTATTGGGAGATTGGGAAAGATATTTTGGAACGACAGCAGGAGAAAAGGTGGGGGAGCAAATTTATTGAACAAGTATCGGGAGAGTTGCAAAGTGAATTTCCAGAGATGAAAGGTTTTTCAAGGCGAAACTTATATGCAATGAGGCAGTGGTATGGTTTTTATGCTGTGAAATATCCATTTGTGCCACAGTTTGTGGCACAAATACCATGGGGTCATAATCGCTTGATTGTGTCGAAAGTAAAGACTATCGAAGAGGCTGAATTTTATTGTGCAGAAGCCATTGCAAATAATTGGGATCGGGATACATTGGAGATTCAGATTGGCAATGGTTTGTATGTGGCTAAAGGTCGATCAACGACGAATTTTGCGCAAACGTTGCCAAGCAGTCAGGCGGATATGGCAGCGCAAGCATTGAAAGATCCGTATAATTTTGATTTTCTAGGATTGCATGATGATGCACTTGAAAGGGCTATCGAAGATGAGTTGATTCGAAACATTACGAAATTCCTTTTGGAATTGGGTAAAGGGTTTGCTTTTGTCGGACGACAATATAAGATTGAAGTGGGTGAAACGGATTATTTTATTGATCTGCTGTTTTATCACATAGAGCTTAAATGCTACGTTGTAGTGGAGTTGAAGGCAGGGAAATTTCGACCAGAGTATGCGGGGAAGCTCAATTTTTATTTGTCGGCAGTGGATTCGTTGTTAAAGAAGTCGGATGATAATCAGACTGTCGGAATTCTTTTGTGTAAGAAAAAGGATGGAATTGAAGCGGAGTTTGCATTGCGAGATATTAACAAGCCGATGGGAATTAGTGAATATCGGTTGAGTGATGCTATTCCTTCGGAAATAAAGACAAAGTTGCCAAGCATTGAAGAGTTGGAGGCTAAATTGGGATAATATACCTTCGGTGTTTATTTGCTGGTGGCGTTGAGGGGATAATGTGGTGATGCGATGCTTCGACTTCGCTCAGCAACCGGGAAAAATACGATAATGAAAGGCAGCCTTCGGGCTGTTTTTTTTGTTTGTGGTAGAGACGCAAGCACCCCCAGATGAATCTGGGGGTTATGCACAGTCAAGTCCGTGCTTCGACTCCGCTCAGCAACCGCTGGACTTGGGGGGGCCCTTTCTGTGGTTTCGGTGGTTGATATTCTTGCGAGCTGGGGCTCGCAAGTTCCCAGTGGGGGGGGGGCGAAAATCCGAAAATCCGACATCTGAGAATCCGAGATGTTTTGTATCTTTGCAAAAAATAAAATGGAGGTTGAGATGAATATAGCAAATGTGAGAAATGGCTTAATTGATAAGATTAGGACGATTAATAATCCTGCATTCTTGGAAGCTCTAGATGCCATGATTTCAGCGAGTTCTTTTGATTCGGATGTTGTGGGACTGACAAGCGAGCAGAAGGCTGTTTTGGAAATGAGCGAGCAGGATATAGAACAGGGGAATTTGATTTCTCAAGAAGTAATGGACAAACGAAATCTGGAATGGCTCAGCGCAATGTAGTTTGGACGAGAACGGCAGACCGCCAGTTTGTTGGAGTTTTGGAATATTGGGCAAGACGAAATAGGTCGACAGTATATTCTAACAAGCTGGTTCGCTTAGTTTCAGAAAGAACAAAGCAAATTGCAGCAAGTCCGTGGGCTTTTCGATGTACTGAATTTAAAAATACACGCATTGCCTATCTTGGTAGTTATGCTATTTTTTATAAGATTCGGGAAGAGGATATAGTTATTTCTGCCTTTTGGGATAATCGACAAGACCCACAAAGGCTTTTGGAAATGTTCGGGTGTTGAGACGGTGTGGTTTATTGCCGTTGGCGTTTGTCGCTTCGCGATTTATTGCGGTGCGGTTTTACGATGGAGATGCAAGATTTTGCGTCTAGTTAAACCTAACAGGTTTTGACTGCCTGTTAGGTTTTTTTGTTTCTACTTAGACGCTTAAGCCTTTATTCCGTCGGCAAAACGTTTCACCGATTCGGCATCAATTCCATGCTCGCCGATGTGCTGCACAAAGGCACTGCCCACAATGGCTCCTGCGGCATATTGGCTCGCATTGTCGAAGGTTTCCTTATTAGAAATTCCGAAGCCAATTATGCGAGGGTTCTTCAAATCGCTCTGTTTCACTCGCTCGAAATAGGCGGTCTGAAAGTCCTTGGCGCTTTGCTTCGCCCCAGTGGTCGATGCGCTCGACACCATATAGATGAAGCCACTAGCCGATTCGTCAATCTGACGAAGGCGTTCGGGCGTGGTCTGTGGCGTGATGAGCAGAATGTTGCTCAAGCCGTGCTGCTCAAAAAGGGCTTTGTAGTTGTCTTCATACTCTTGGAGCGGCAAATCGGGCATAATCAGCCCATCAATGCCCACTTCGGCACATTTCTGGCAGAAATCTTCGATGCCATATTGCATCACAGGGTTGAGATATCCCATGAGCACTAGCGGCATGCTTACTTTGGAGCGAATGTCTTTTAGCTGTTCGAAAAGCAGCTTCACCGACATGCCATTTTTCAGAGCTTCGAGGCTGGCGTGCTGAATCACTGGACCATCGGCAGCTGGGTCGGAAAAAGGCATTCCGATTTCCACAAAGTCGATGCCCGCCGCTTCGAGGTTTTCGAGAATGACCGAAGTGTCATTCAAATTTGGATATCCAGCAGTGAAATAGACCGAAAGAATACGTTCTTTTTTGGTCTGAAATAACTTGTTTAATCTATTCATTGTTGTTCTTTTTTATTCGTTATATCCTAGTCGATCGAGGTAAGTCTCCATGTCTTTATCGCCACGACCCGAGAGGGTTACTATATTAATATCATCGGGCTTCATGTCGATTTTAGGCAATCCTGCAAGGGCATGAGCCGACTCCATGGCGGGAATAATGCCTTCTAGGCGTGTGAGCTCAAGCACAGCCGCTAGCGCTTCGTCATCGGTAGCGGCTAGGTATTTAGCTCGCTGGGTGTCTTTCAGGTGCGAATGCAGCGGTCCGATGCCGGGATAGTCGAGCCCTGCTGAAATTGAATAAGGTTCGACCACCTGCCCATCGTCGGTCTGCAAAAGATAGGAGCGTGAAGCGTGAAGATAGCCGGGTTTGCCGAGGGTGAGCGTTGCGGCAGTTTCAGTCGTGTCGATGCCCAAGCCTGCTGCTTCCACTCCGATAAGCTCGACATCGGGCTGGTCGAGGAAATGATAGAAACTTCCAGCGGCATTACTTCCTCCGCCTACACAGGCAATCACACGAGTAGGATTTTCGCGCCCCATCTGTTCGTCGAGCTGCCATTTCATCTCTTCGGAAATCACCGAGTGGAAACGTGCCACCATGTCGGGATAAGGATGAGGACCGACTGCCGAACCAATGATATAGTAGGTGTCTTCGGGATTAGAAATCCAATCACGCATTGCTTCGTTGCAGGCATCTTTGAGTGTTTTGTTGCCTGATTCGGCAGGACGAACCTCGGCACCGAGCATGCGCATTTTCTTCACATTGGGCGCTTGACGCTTCACATCGAGCGCACCCATATAAACCACGCACTGCATGTTCATCAGCGCACACACGGTAGCTGTCGCCACACCATGCTGACCAGCACCTGTTTCGGCAATGATGCGTTTTCTGCCTAGGGCTTTCGCCAAAAGGATCTGCCCGATGGTGTTGTTGATTTTGTGCGAGCCTGTGTGGTTCAAATCTTCACGTTTGAGGAAGATGTTGGTGTTATACTTCTCGCTCAAGCGCTTCGCCAAATACAGTGGAGAAGGGCGACCCACATAATGCTTCAGCAGATGAATAAAATCCATGCGGAAGTTGTAGGAGTTCGTGATTTCGAGATACTTCTTTTGAAGTTCATCGATGTTGGGGTGCATCATCTCGGGGATAAATGCACCTCCATAGTTGCCATAATAGCCTTTTTTGTCTGGTTGAAAATTCATATTTTTAAATTAAGAGCCCCCTCCAACTCCCCCGAAGGGGGAGGGATAGAGGCACTGGGTTTTATAATTTCTCTATTTCTTTGCGATAAGCATCCGTAGTTTAAATTTATATCCTATATTTGCAGCGAGTTCATCCTACCATTCGGAGGAAGGAAATCGAAAAACGCCAGCCTAGATGCTCGGCGTTTTTTGCTTTTTAGAGTATCTCGGGCAACCGCCTTTTGTATTTTTGCATAAATTTATCTCGTCCTGCATCTTTCCCTCTTACATGATATGCCGTTAAGAGGTAATATGCCTGCCCATTTCGCAAAGGCTCGAACACAATCACATATTTTTCATCTTTGTCGTAAATATATGTCCGCTTGCTTCGTCCTTCTTGCGTTGAGAAAACAAGAATATTATCCTTTTTCTTTTCCTCGATATGATGCTTTATCCAGTGCAAGCGCACAGCCCTATTCATGTCAAATTCGCGTCCGTTAGTGCTTTCATCAGTGATGACTGTAGTTAAGTGCCTGAATAAGGTTTCCATCTTGATTTCACCATCGCTTGGTGTGGGAGAAATCGGTTTTGTTCTAAAGCTAAAGTTCCGATTGTTTTCAATGTCTCGGCAGAATACTCCCTTGAGCGAATCGGTTCTTTGGCTTGGGGAATAAGCAGCAAGCTCGAGGAGCTGATTGTATTTCTTGAGTAAGTTTAATGGCATGGCTACTTCAATTCTATGAAAAACAAATTCATCTTATCATCTGCATAGTTGGAACTTTGTGTCAATCCTTTAGGAGCATGTTTGTCGAGTATTCCAATCAATTTTTGCTTTGCTTCCACTTTCTTGTCGGCATTATTCAGATTATACGCCAATGCCCCTGTTATCAAATCAGCCAATTGAAGAATTGCACTTTCATGCGAGCGAATATTCTGCACGTTCCTGAATACGCCATATTTAATATTCAAAATATCTTTGAGTGTGTTTACCTTAGTTGCACTCAGTGTGTCTTTGATGTCTAGATATACATTATAACTATATTCACTATTCTTATTGTGATTCAGCAATTGATAATACATCTTATAGTAGAACATATCGAAATCCTGCTGATAACCATCATTATCAATCTTTGACTTATTCACAATCACTGCCCGATACTTCAAGTCTGTTGCAAAGAAATAGTGCAATAATTCTTTATAGAAGTCAAATTGTGCCGATGAAACTTTGCTCCATTTTATTTCTCCATAGAGGTTATGCTTTTGTTTTAATTCTTTGATGAACTTGGTGTGAAGCTGCACTTGATTATAGGCACAGCTCACACATCCCAAAAGCATGTAATCTTTATGGTCATTCTCTAGATGACAGCTCTCATCACAATAGATATTGAATGTTTTCATGTTTCTAATTCATCATTGATTTAAACATCGCCACTAGCCGATTGTCTTTAATTCCGGGTTCGATTTCGAAGCCGCTGTTGATGTCCACCGCAAAGAGTTGCTCATGTGTGAGAGCTTTAATAGCGGCGGCATCACGCAATTTAATTCCCCCACTCAAAAAGAACTGTTTCTTTGTGCGATAGTTATTTAGCATCTCCCAGTTGAATTGCTTTCCTGAACCGCCAAAGCTATCGCACTTGGTGTCGAAGAGGAAATACTCGCACGAATCTAGATAGGCGTTAGTGGCGTTGAAGTCGAAGCTTGCATCCACGGCAAAGGCTTTGATGACCTTTAAGCCTTTGGCTTGCAGTTCGGCACATTGCTCGGGCGATTCATCGCCATGGATCTGCACATAGTCGAAGCGGTATCGGCGGCAGATGGTGAGCATCTTCTCGCTGCTTTCATTCACAAAGACTGCCACCTTTTTAATCCTTGATGGTAGGGCAAAGAGGTAGAGGTCGGGTGCATCGCCCACATAGCGTTTCGATTCGGGATAGAAGATGAAGCCCATGAAATCAGGCTCAAGCACCTTGATGGCTTCAATGTTGTCATGCTCGCGCATGCCGCATATTTTTAGTTGGAAGCCCCTCCCGACCTCCCCAAGGGGAGGAGTGTCAGGCTCGAGCTCTCCCCCTTGGGGGAGTTGGAGGGGGCTTATGAATCTTTCACACGCTTCCGCTGGCTTTTCTTCCTTCATGAAGTTTTCGCCCATGAGGAAACCTTTAAACCCTTTCGAGCGGAGATACTTCACCGTTTCCACTTCCGAAAGTCCGCTTTCGGAGATGCAAAGCACGTCGGCAGGCAATTGGCTTGCCAATTGAATGGAAGCTTCCACATCAACTTCAAAGGTACTTAAATCACGATTGTTAATCCCAACAATATCAACATCCTTGCTGATTTTGCTTAACTCCTCTCCATGGTGAAACTCTAGCAAGACTTCCAATCCCAATTCATGCGCTTTGGCTGAAAGTTTCGCAATTTCGTCTGCCGAAAGACATTCGGCAATGAGCAGAATCACATCGGCACCGTGCGCTTTGGCTTCGATGATTTGATATTCATCGAGCATGAAGTCTTTGCGCAAGATGGGCGTGTGCTTGGCGGCAAAGCGAGCCTTGGCGAGGTTCTCAATTGTGCCACCGAAGAACTTCTCATCGGTGAGCACCGAGATGCCGCTCGCTCCAGCCGCCACATAGCCAGCCACCACTTCGGT
>JBKECD010000122.1:0-10059 GCA_047974225.1 Mangrovibacterium sp. | reverse complement strand
AGTAAAGTCGAACCTGCAAAACACCACAACGCTGCGCAAGTGTCCTTCATGTATCCCGTTGGTTCAGCTGGAATGCTGTCGCCTGAGACGGAATGCGGCATCTCATTCAATGTTCTTTCGGGCATCACCCATTCGGTGAATGGCTTTGAATTAGCGGGGCTGAGCAACATGAATCGTGGTCATATGGACGGCTGCCAGATTTCGGGCATACTCAATCAAACGATGGGACACGCTTCGGGCTTGCAACTTTCGGGTGTTTATAATTACACCGGTGAATATTTCAACGGCTTACAGCTTTCGGGCATCTTCAACTATGCCGATTGGGAGATGAAAGGGATGCAGCTTTCGGGCATCATGAACTATACTGGCGAGGAGATGAACGGCATGCAGCTTTCATTGGTGAACTATGCCAAAACGGTGAAAGGATTTCAGCTAGGACTCATCAATATTGCCGATTCTATCGACAGCAAGAGTGCGGGCTTGGCTCTACTGAGCATCTATCGCCATGGCGGTTATCGGGAAATTGAGCTGTTCAGCTCTGATTATATGCTGGCTGGAGCAAACTTCAAGATTGGCTCGAAACGACTATACACCATTTTTTCGCTAGGCTATCAAAACACCGACCGCAGTCTGTGGGCGTTCGGTGCTGGCTTGGGAACTATCCTCGAACTTTCCCCTCGCTTCTGGGTTCAGCCCGAAGCCTACACGCTGGCATACAATTCAAACCCTTTCCAATATAATGACAATCTCATTCAAAGCCACCGCCTAAAACTCGGCTTCCGATACAACATCAACAAGCACCTTGCGCTATCGCTTGCCCCCTCGGTGGCGTGCAATATCCATGATGCCGACAAAGGCAAAATTTCACACATCGACCCATTCCGAACTTGGAACAACGACCGCACGGTGGATTTGATCTATGGCGGAAGCTTTGGAATTAGTTGGTGGTGGTGAAGCCCCCTCCAACTCCCCCAAGGGGGAGGGCAGAACCACAAGTTTATGTCTTTGTTTCTCCCCCTCGGGGGAGCTAGAGGGGGCTCACCATGCTATACGCATCCTCCCCATCATCATAATATCCCGGTTTCACCCTGCGCAAGGTGAAGCCGTTCTTTTGATAGAGCGCAATGGCGAAATGATTATTCACGCGCACTTCCAAAAATATATTCTTCAAATGCCGACCACGGGCATAGTCCATCATTTCATCAATCAGACTTTGCGCCACACCTCGCCCACGAAAATCAGGACTCACTGCGATGGAATAAATCCGTCCGTTGTGCGTGCCATCATTAGTGAGAAAAGACATATAGCCTGCCAACTCCTCACCCACCTTTGCTAAGAGGAAAATGCCATTGGAATGGTTCACCAAATAAGAAAGTTGCGCACGTGAAAAAGCATCAATACCGAAGCACGTGCGCTCCAAATCCCAAATATCTGCCACGTCGGCTGCGGAAGCCAACACAATTTCAGCTTTCATCGGGATTTCAATTCAAGCGAACGCACAAAATAATTAATGATGCGATAGTAAAGTTCATCGCCCAAGATAGTATCTTCAATGCCATAGTCGATGCTCGGATTATCGTTCACCTCAATGACCACCGCACGGTTGTTGATCACCTTCAAATCCACACCATACAAGCCTTTGCCGATGAGTGAGGTGGCTTTCAATGCTGTGCGCACCACACCAGCAGGCACTTGATAAAGCGGTATCGTTTCCGAATCACCATAGCGACTGCCACCTTTCACCCCGTGATTATAAATCTGCCAATGTCCCTTCGCCATGTAGTATTTGCAAGCATAGAGAGCTTCGCCATTGAGCACCCCGATGCGCCAATCGAAGTCGGTCGGAATGTATTCTTGCACCAAGAGAATGGCAGAATTTTGAAACAAAGTTTCGGTGGCATGCGCAAAGCTCGCTTCATCTTTCACCTTAAACATGCCATGCGAAAACGAGCCATCGGGCACTTTCACAATGAATGGCGTGCCCACATGTGCTGCCACTTCTTCATAACTATTTTGATTGGATTTGAAGATGAGTTGCGAAAGCGGAATGCCGATTTTCTCGCGCTCCAGCAGCTCATTCAGATAGACTTTATTGGTGCAGCGAATGATGGAAGTCGGGTCATCAATCACCACCATATCGTTTTGCTTGGCTAGCTGGGCAATTTGAAAAGTGGCGTGATTAATCGAGGTGGTGGCACGAATGAAGAGTGCATCGAATTCGAGCAATCGCATACGGTCGTCTTCGGTAATCAGCTCGGCATTGACATCCATTTTCTTGGCAATGTCGATGAACTTCGCCAAAGCTTTTTTATTGCTTGGGGGCAATTCTTCGCTTGGGTCGTGATAAATAGCGAGGTTATATCGACTGTGTTTAGGTGTGCGCGGACTGCGCCAAATCTTCTTGTTGAAATGGTCGAGCGATTCAGCAAACACGTCTTGCTCTTCGTCGGAAAGGTCTTTGAGCGAGAGGGCTTGAATGGATTCAATCTGATTGCGCGCATTGGTGTTGAATCCCACACGGAGCATCGGCACAGGATAATTGTCGAAGATAAATCGAGCGATACGCTCCAATCCCCTCTCCTTGCAAGTGCCGAAATAGACGTTCATATACCAGATTTTGCCCTCGGGCAACTCGTTTTTCTGCATCCACTGATAGCAGAGTTTCTGCAAAGCTGCATTCATGCGCACGCCGGTGTCGGTTTCGAGCCGGTTAATCACTTCCACACTCGGAATGATGCGATGCCCTCGTGCTTGCGCCAAGAGCGAGCAGTAATAGCCTTCAGAATTATAGCTATAATCATTGCTGAGGTTGATGATGAGCTTCGACTCACGGCGTGTGGTCTTGCTTTGCAGATAGTCGGACACCGTGGAAACGCTGCTCGACTCGTAATAGGGCTTCCAATCATTGAGCTGATTGAGAAGAATGAGTACACTGTTCATGTGTTTATAATTAGCCCCCTCCAGCTCCCCCGAGGGGGAGGGTCAAAGGCACAAAATTGATTCTTTTAAAATTGCGCCAAATGTAGTGTTTTTTCGGATTGAGAAATTGATTCCTCAAAAATTTAGAATTTTCTTCCATTTCATCTCATAGACGCTCAACGCTTCGCCATCTTCCTTTCTGATGAGTGCCGACTGGAAAAGTGCATCGCCTTTGTCTTGCATCACCACCGCTATTTCATCACCCACAAAGCCTTCCTTGGCATAGTTGATTTCGATGAGCTGGATTTGATGCTGTTGCAAAAACTCGGTTTCGTGGGCATCAATGATGCGCTCGAAAGCACGCACGCTGTTGAAGTGGCGATTCACATCAATGTCGCTATACAATATAGTCTGATAGTTCAGTTCAGCATCGGTGGTGCGGTGGCGCAATCGCTTGGGCTGCGTGCAAGGGTCGGCATCAATGCGGTGGGGCAGATCGCCTTGGTCGGAAAAAGAAACAATCTTATGCGATGCCAAATCGAGCACCAACCAAGCAGAGTTGGCACGAAGGAACTCCTTGCCGCTTTCGTCTTTCAGGCGAAACTCACGGAAGGCAAACATGCGGTCGTTGCCCGATGGCCATGTTTCGAGGGTGATTTTATCACGCCATTTGGGCAGACTAGCGATTTCAAAACGGATTCTCGACAGCGCCCAAAAGAGCTGACGAGTTTGCAGGCTGTCATATCCCCAATCGAGCTTGGAGGCGTGTGCCCATGCGGCTTCGAGCATAATATTATAAAGGGCCGAAACCTTAGCTTCGCCATTCTCATTAGTCTGATAAGAGTGAATTGTGAACTCTTCGATGTATTTTTCTATAGTCATTTTGAGATTGAATTATAACTTTCGCAGATTAGAAATAATCTTCTTTGAATAGGCTTGACCTCTTGGCACAAGATAATGAAAATGGATTTCATTATCTTCCACCGTAAAATGAATGCTAAAAAACGCTCGAAGATCTTTTATCCGCTTGCGATACATTCCTTCTACTGTTTGTATTGGCTTACAATCGGTTAAACTTTCAACATTTTGAGCATTCTCTGCTTCGATAAGAGCTTTTTGAAGAGCAACACGATTGCTGCCGCTTAATTTTACTGCTGCTTTCTGAAAGGATTTCGAGAATTTTACAATCATATCCCCATATATTTTCTAAACGCTTCTTCCTCCTTATCATCCAGCATTTCAAAACCTTCGGGATCATCTTGCATCAACCGAGCACAAAGTTCTTCTTCCTCTATCGACTCTGCAATCTCAATAATCTTTTGCTCAATGAATGCTTTTAAATTCATTTCTGCCTTCGAAGCTTTCAAAGACAGCCATTTCAAAGCATTGACATCAATATCAATCCGCTTTGTTTCTTTAATCATTGCTACTTCCATGCCTATATTCTTTTAAACTTTCACTTATTTTACGCACAAATATAGCCCAAAGCTTTGAATTGCGGGCGATAATATCGACTTTTGCAAGCTAATTCTATTTTAAATGACAGATATAATCATAAAGAATGCCGAACAAATCGAGGGCATTCGCAAAAGTAGCCAGCTCGCTGGGCAATGCCTGAAAATGATTGAAGGCTATATTAAAGAAGGGGTCAGCACCGAATATCTCGACGACCTTATCAATGAATTTATTCTCGACAATGGCGCCATTTCAGCTTGCAAAGGCTATAATGGCTTCCCGAAATACACTTGCATCTCGGTGAATGAGGTGGTGTGTCATGGCATCCCCAGCAAAAAGGAAATCCTTAAGCCAGGCGATATTCTGAATATTGATGTAACAACGATTCTTAATGGCTATTTTGGCGACACCAACCGCATGTACACCGTGGGCGAAGTGAGTGCCGAGGCACAACAATTGATTGCCGACACAAAGCATTGCATCAACCTCGGCATTCAGCAAGTGCGCCCGGGCAATCGCATTGGCGATATTGGTTTCGCCATCAGTCGATATGCCAAAGCAAAAAAATATGGCGTGGTGTGGGAGTTCTGTGGGCATGGCGTGGGCATCGAGTTTCACGAAGAACCACAAGTGGATCACACCTCGCGCAAAGGCACTGGCGCCATCATGCAGCCGGGCATGACCTTCACCATCGAGCCGATGATTAATCAAGGTCGCCCAAAATGCAAAATCGACAAGCATGACGGCTGGACAGCTCGCACTGCCGATGGCAAACTTTCGGCACAATTCGAGCATACGATATTAGTAACCCCAACTGGACATGAAGTACTCACGGATGTGAGTGGAGAGTATTAAATTCGGATTTTTGGATTGTTAGATGTTAGATTGCTGGACTTTAAAGGCACTCCCATCCAATATCCAACAATCCAACATCTAACAATCCAATATCCAACAATCCAATATCCAATATCCAAAATATGAACCCACAAGCTAAAGCATTAAACGAAACTATTGCAGCTAAGAATGCTGTCATTCTCGATTTATTATCGGAAAAAGGAAAGAACATTTTCTTTCCCAAACTCGGAATACTTGGTCAGGCTGCCGATGCCAAAAGCACACGCATCAATGCCACCATCGGCACGGCAGTGGAAGATGACGGCTCGCCGATGTGCTTAAAAAGCATCAGCAGTCGAGTAGATATGCCCGCTTCGAGCATCTTCCCCTATGCGCCAAGCTTCGGTCGCCCCGATTTGCGCACCCAATGGCAAGAAATGCTCGTGGAGAAAAACCCGAGCCTCGATGGCACACCCATCAGCCTGCCCATCGTTACTTGCGCCTTGACTCATGCGGTGAGCATGATTGGCTATCTGTTTATGAATGAGGGCGACGAGATTATCTTGCCCGAGCTCTATTGGGGCAACTACAACTTGGCACTGTGCAATGCCTATGGCGCACAGATGAAGAAGTATAATGCTTTCGCCAACAACGCACTCGACTTGAATGCGCTCGAAACAGCTATTAACGCTGGCGGCGTGGGCAAGAAGATTATCATGCTCAACTTCCCTAACAACCCCACAGGCTATTCACCACGCATCGACGAGGCTCAAGAAATTGCCAACATCATGCTCTCGGCTGCCGAAAAAGGAAACAAAATTGTGGCAGTGTGCGATGATGCTTATTTCGGACTAGTGTATGAAGAGGGCATAGAGAAACAATCTATCTTTAGCTATTTGGCTGACTTGCACGAGAACATTTTGGCAGTGAAAATCGACGGTCCCACCAAAGAAGATTATGTGTGGGGATTCCGTGTAGGGTTCATCACCTATGGGGTGAAAGGTGGCGATGCCGAGCTTTACGCAGCCCTTGAAAACAAAACCGCAGGTGCTGTGCGTGGCAATATCTCGAATGCTGCCAACATCTCACAATCGCTGCTGGTGGAAGCTTTCCGAAGCGAAACTTATACACAAGAAAAAGAAGCTAAATTCAACCTCTTGGCTGAAAGATATCAGTCGGTGAAAGAAGCTTTGCAAGACGAAAAGTATGCGAAATACTTCTCGCCACTCCCCTACAACTCAGGCTATTTCATGTGCGTGCAATTGGCAGAAGGACTCGATGGCGAAGCGGTGCGCAAACTGCTCATCGAGAAATACAGCATCGGTGTGATTAACCTCAACGGTGTGATTCGCGTGGCATTCTCCGCCATGCCCGCCAGTCAAAGCAAAGAACTCTTTGAAGGATTATATGCTGCATGTAAAGAACTCACAACTCATAACTCATAACTCACAACATGAAGCTTGTAGCTACCACCTATGCCGGACTAGAAAATGTGTTGGCAGAAGAATTAATCAACCTCCAAGCCGACGACGTGCAAGTCGGTCGCCGTGCTGTTTATTTCTCTGGAAACAAAGAAATGCTCTATCGGGCAAACTATTCACTCCGAACAGCCTTGAAAATCTTAGTCAATCTCAAGGAGTTTAAAATAAAAAAGGTGGACGACCTCTATAAGGCTGCGGCCGATATTAAATGGGAAGAAATATTTGAGTTTGATGCCACTTTTGCCGTGCAAGCCATGGCATTCAATTCCGACCTTTTCCGCAATTCCATGTTTGCGGGGCTAAAGGTGAAAGATGCTATTGCAGATAGATTCCGAAGAATTACGGGACAACGCCCCACAGTGGACGTGAAGTTTCCGCAAGTGGTGGTCAATGTGCATATCGCCAACGACAATGTTATCATCTCGCTCGACGCAAGCGGCGAGCCGCTTTTCAAACGCAAATATCGCACCGAGCGACATGAAGCCCCTATTTCCGAAGCTTTAGCAGCAGGCATGCTCTTGCTTTCGGGCTGGGACAAGAAATCACCAATTGCCGACCCTATGTGCGGTTCGGGAACTATCGTGATTGAAGCTGCCATGATGGCAAAAAACATTCGCCCGGGCGATATCGGTCGTGATTATGCCTTTATGAATTGGAAAGATTTCGACATTACAATCTATAACAAAATCAAGCTAGAAGCTGACATTGATGAGGAGGTGGAATTTAGCATCTATGGTTCTGACATTAGTCGAAGAAATATTCAGATGTGTTTCAAGCATGCCGAAAATGCGAATGTGGACGACATTGTGCGCTTCAAACAAAAGGACATTGTCAATTTAGAGCAACCACGAGGTGTGGAAATGTTTATCTTCAATCCTCCTTATGGTGAGCGCATCGAAAGTGGCGACCAAGAACTTTACGCCGCCATTGGCGAGAAGTTTAAGCATGATTTCGAGGGAAGCACGGCGTGGATTATCAGTCCTAAGCCTTGCCATAAATGGGTGGGGCTGAAGCCTTCATCAAAGGTTGATTTGCTGAATGGCTCGATTGAGTGCTCATTCCGAAAATACGAAACATTTGCTGGAACACGCAAAGAGATGCTCGAAAATAGCAGTTGCTAACAATATTTCAAAAGTCAAGCTTAGAGATTGGAGTGGTTTCTATCAACGAAATAATCTGAGAAATTATCTCGTTGGTAGGCTCCAGCTCCTCCATCGACAATCGAAGTTTCTCGCGAAATTCTTCTTGTCCATCGAAAAGAAGATCCAAAGCAAACTTAAGTGTTTTCATGGCTTCTTCGGATCGGTTCAACTCCACGAGCAAAACAATCTTTCTGGCAAGCACCCGATAATCAAAATGCCATTGCTCAAATCCTCTTTCTAAGACCGCCAACGCCGCTTCACGCCCATCGCTTTGCAAAGCAAAATCCGACAGACTAACCCATGATTGACCGCATCTCGCATCAATTGAAATAGATTTTTCAAACGCTTCTTTTGCTTCTGTCATGCGACCAAGTGCCGTGTAAATCAAGCCAAGAGTTTCCCAATAATAGGCATCATTATCCTTCAATTGCAATAACTGCTGCATCATTTGAAGTGCTGATTCATTCCGACCATCGAAATGCATCGCCACGGCGATATTATGCCGTGCGTCATTATTCTCAGGATTCAATTCAACAACTCGCTGATAGTGCTGACAAGCTTTTTCAAATTGGCTTGTTGCCAAATAGCAATCAGCGAGGAGAAAATGCGCCTTGTCATCATCTGGATTCATCTCTAGGTATTCCTCAAAAACAACTGTTGCTTCGAGGTGTTGTTTCAATTTCACAAGAGATTTACCTTTATAAAAATGTGCTCTAGTGGAAGTATTTTCAAGCGCAATGGCATTATCTAAGGCTTCAATTGCCTTCAACGGCTCATTCAAATAATAATAATTTTCACCCAAATCAAGCCAACTAGAAACCTCTAGCGGTCTTTCCTCTAAGCTTTTTAGAAAATAGACATTTCCATTTTCATAGTCTCCAAGCTCGCTATAACAAACTGCGATTTGACGCAGGTGTATCCAGTTTTTATTTTTTTGGTAAAGCTTTTCCCAATATCGAATAGCTTCCTCAAACTCCCCTATCCGATGAAAATAATGTGCGATATCATAAGTTAAGTCTTCCTCATATCCATCAGTTCTCTGGTGAAGTTCTATTGCTTCCTCCACCCTATTCAACTGCATATAAGCCAAGCCCTTTAAGCTGAGCAATTCCATATTATTAGGAGCTATTTTCTCTAGCGTTTCAATCAAATTCAACGTTCGCTCCAGACCTCCATAATACAACTCCACGCTCACCAATTTAAGTTGAAGCTCCAAAGAGTTCGGATGAAATCTAAGTCCACACACGAGAGCCTTCTTAGCCAACTTTTCCTCTCCTTCTGTGAGAAAATAATCCGCCACCCCCTCAAATTGAAAAGCTTCAAAATAAGGTGTTCGCCCCTCGGCTAAAGCTTGCTTAAACTGATTGGCAACTATTCTTTGCTGCTCATAGTCGCCCAAGAAATCCTCTTCTTCATCCATAATCTCTCTTTTTTATTTACAAAGATATATTTTTTCGCTTCGCAAGGCATTAAATTTCGCATAATCAGCTAATTTTGATGCGATGGGGTGGTAAGCTTTTGCTTGCTCTGCCAAAGGCATCAAAGTAGGTTCGTCCACTCACGATGCTCAGTTCCTCTCGGTTGCTGAGCGGAGTCGAAGCATTGCTTCCATTAGCATACACCACACCATCTTTTTTCACCTGAATGGCCCGCCCGAGCCCATCGACAAAGGTGCTGGTGCGCATCGGATTTTCAGGATGCTCGGGGTCGTAATGCTCGGTGAGGGCGCAAAGCGGCTGGGCACTTCGTGCGCTCGGAGCTTGATAGCTAAAGCGAATGGTGTAGGGTGCTCCTTCCGCCAATTCATTGGGGGCGGTGATTTGGGTAATGCGCCCCATATCATCCAACTGTTGCGTTTGATAATAGCCATTCATATCCTTAGTTCTTAATGGCACACCAAAACGATAGTCGTAGTCTTCCAATTCCGAACGATAACCCCATGCATCTTCAATGCGGGTGGGATACATGTTATAATCGCGCTCGTATTTATAGCTAGACCACATGCGCTGACCCTTGCTGTTCTCTGGGATCGTGCGCTTGGTGATATTGCCGTATTTGTCCCATTCAAAATTGGAAGTAGCCTTGCCACTTTCAAGCGTTTGAGCTACTTCGGTCATGCGCCCCAAATTGTCGTAGCTTGCTGTGGTTTCACGATAGATCTTGCCATCACCACCTGTCACCTGCACTTTGCTTGGTAAGCCTAAAATGCGTTTGCTCGTGTTTAATTT